>NZ_NEIR01000029.1:0-17254 GCF_002112825.1 Pseudomonas sp. B5(2017) | reverse complement strand
TCATGGGAAAGGCCTGACAATTCAATAAGAGGCGGTTTATACCCAGCGGGGGCAGTGGCGTCAAATCAGCCATGCGACCTACGCGGTCCGCTTTTTTGTGGGAGCGGCCTTGTGTCGCGAAAGGGGCGCGAAGCGGCCCCGGGGTTTCAGCGTCACAGCAAAAATTGTTGGGGCCGCTTTGCGGCCCTTTCGCGACACAAGGCCGCTCCCACAGAGACCGCGCCTGACTTGACCACGAATCAGCTGTTAGGCTTGTCTGGTCAGAACTACAAGAAACCGCCATGCCGATCATCGGACACCCCCGCTCCATCCCGGCGCTGGACTACCTGCCCAGGCCACTTTATGCCCGTGCCGAAAGCCTCGGCGCCGGCTCCTGGACCACCCGCCACAAGCACGACTGGGTGCAGTTCTCCTACGCCATCAGCGGCGTTCTCGGGGTGTATACCCACGAAGGCAGCTACTTCGCGCCGCCCCAGTGGGGCGTGTGGATACCAGCCGATGCCGAACACGAAGTGGTCACCTCGATGCAGGCCGAAATGCGCAGCCTTTACGTGCGCCGGGATGCCTGCCCGTGGGCACCGGAGCAATGCCGGGTACTGGAAGTGACCCCGCTGGCGCGCGAACTGATCAAGCAGTTCTGCCTGTTCCCGGCCGACTACCCGGAGGGTGACAGCGCCGAGGCGCGGCTGGTGGCAGTGCTGCTCGACCAGTTGCGCATGCTGCCCGAGGTCGGTTTTTCGCTGCCACTGCCAAGGCACCCGGGGTTGCTGGCGCTGTGCAATGGTCTGATCGCTGCACCGGACCAGTCGCAGACCTTGCAGCAGTGGGCGCGAGAGCTGGGGTGCTCGGAGAAGACGCTGATGCGGCTGTTCCAGCGGGAGACGGGCTTGAGTTTTCGCAACTGGCGGCAGCGTATGCGGCTGCTGTCATCGCTGGCGCTGCTGGAGGCGGGGGAGAGTGTGACCGAGGCGGCGTTGGGGTGTGGGTATGACTCCACCTCGGCTTACATTGCGGCGTTCAAGCAATTGTTCGGTGCGACGCCGGGGGAATTGAGGCTTTAGGCAATCAGGCATTGCTTGCCTGCACCGGCCCTATCGCCGGCAAGCCAGCTCCCACAGGATCCCACTGCACTCAGGGCCTGTGCAGTACCTGTGGGAGCGGGTTCACCCGCGAAGAGGCCGGCGCAGGCAACACATCAGGTACGGAACCTGCGCACCAGCGCATCCAGCTCATTGGACAACCCGGCCAGGCTCTCCGAATCCATCCGCGCCGCCTGGGCCAGTTCGGCCACCAGTTGCGCATCGCCGTGAATCTGGCTGATGTGCCGGTTGATGTCCTCGGCCACCTGGTGCTGCTCTTCGGCCGCCGTGGCAATCTGGGTGTTCATGTCGCGGATCACATCCACCGACTCGCGGATCTGCCCGAAGCTGTCACGGGCCAGGCCGATGCGGCTCACCGACTGCTGCGAAACCTCCAGGCTGGCGTGCATCTGTGCGGCCACTTCGGCAGTGCGGCTGGCCAGGTTGCCCAGCAGGCCGTCGATCTCGGCGGTGGAGTCGGCAGTGCGCTTGGCCAGCGCCCGCACCTCGTCTGCAACCACGGCAAAGCCACGGCCCTGCTCGCCGGCACGGGCCGCTTCGATGGCGGCGTTGAGCGCCAGCAGGTTGGTCTGTTCGGCAATCGAGCGGATGGTGCCGAGGATCGACTGAATGGCGTTGCTGTCACGCTCCAGCTGCTGGATCGACTGCGCCGACTGCTCGATCTCCTGGCTCAGGCGGTCGACGCTATGTACCGCGGCATCGATCTGCTGCTGGCCTTCGCGGGCCTGTTGCTGGCCACTGTCGGCCGACTGCGCCGCCTGGCTGCAGGAACGTGCCACTTCGTTGGCAGTGGCGACCATTTCGTGGAAGGCGGTAGAGACCATGTCCACCGCTTCGCGCTGGCGGCCTGCGGCTTCGGCCATGTCGCTGGAAACGCGGGTCGAGCTGCTGGAGGTGCTGAGGATCTTGCTGGCGGCAGCACCGATGTGCTGGATCAGGCTGCGAATGGCACCGAGGAACTGGTTGAACCAGCTGGCCAGTTGCGCGGTTTCGTCGCGGCCACGGATTTCCAGGTTGCGGGTCAGGTCGCCCTCGCCCTGGGCGATATCTTCCAGGCCGCTGGTGACGCTGTTGATCGGGCGCACGATCAGCTTGGCGAAGGTGGCACCGACCACGGCGAACAACGCAGCCAATACCAGGGCCACCACGCCGATCAGCCAGGTCAGGCGGGTGGTGGTCTGCATCACTTCGCTTTGTTCGATCAGGCCGATCAAGGTCCAGCCCAGCTGTTCGTCCGGGTAGATGTTGGCCATGTAGCGCACGCCATTCAGCTCCACTTCGGCCAGCCCCTTGCCGTGCTTGGCCAGCTCGGCGTACCCGTCGCCAAAGCTCGCCAGTTGCTTGAAGTTGTGCTTGGCGTCACGAGGGTCGACCAGTACGTTGCCGTTGTTTTCCACCAGTAGCACGTAGCCGCTTTCGCCCAGCTTGATTTGCTGGACGATCTCGGTGAGGCCTTTGAGCGAGACGTCGACGTTGACCACACCGCCAGGGTTGCCCAATTGGTTGGCGACGGTGCGCACGGTGCTGACCAGCACGGCGTCGTCGGCAGCCCAGTAGTAGGCGCCGGTACGCAGGGTCTTGCCGGGGTTGGCCATTGCCAATTGGTACCAGGGGCGGGTGCGCGGGTCGTAATTGACGAACTTCTGCCCGGCCGGCCAGCCGACATAGCCACCGTCATTCACCCCGTAGGACAGGTACGCATAGCTGGGATGCGTGGTGGCCAGGCGGGTCATGAACTCCAGCAGCTTGCTGGCCTGGTCGCCCAGTTCATAGGACGGGGTTGCGCTCATGTACTTGTTCAGTTCGCTACCCGTGGCGGCGACCATCGGCTGCGCAGCCAGGTACTCGACGTTCTGGTTGATGCCCTGGAAGAAGATGTTCATCGCGTTGCTGACCTGGCGGATTTCCCGGCTGCTGCCATCGAGGAATCCGTCGCGGGCTTCGCCACGCAGGTTGAGGACCACCAGGGTGGCCACAAGGACGATGGGCAAGCCGGCGATGACCGCGAATGCCCAGGTCAGTTTCTGTTTGATGCTCATCGACGCTCCCGGATTTTTTATTTTCGATACACGAGGCAGGTAACAATTGCATCGGCAGCATCCGGGTTTAATGTAGGGAAACGCCCGTATTTATTGAATAAAGTCGCAGCTGGTGACTATTCGGTCGTGTCTGGACGTATATGGCATACCAAAGGCTTGCGGGGTGGCTCAGTGACAGCAGCCGCCCGCAGCGCCATTGGCCAGGTCCTTCAGGATCGGGCAGTCCGGGCGCTCGTCTCCCTGGCAGTGCGAGACCAGTTCGCCGAGGGTGTCGCGCAGGCTCACCAGCTCTTCGATGCGCCGGTTCAGTTCAGCGATGTGCTGCGTGGCCAGCGCTTTCACATCGGCGCTGGCGCGCTGGCGGTCCTGCCACAAGGTCAGCAGCTTGCCGACTTCTTCGAGGGAAAAGCCCAGGTCGCGGGAGCGCTTGATGAAGGCCAGGCTGTGCAAGTCTTCCGCCTGGTACAGGCGGTAGCCGCTGTCGCTGCGCGCGGCGGGCTTGAGCAGGCCGATGGACTCGTAGTAACGGATCATCTTGGTGCTGAGCCCGCTGCGGCGGGCGGCCTGGCCGATGTTCATGGAGCCTCCTGGGTGTTGCTGGTGGGTTTCCACGCCTTGAGCCACAGCGCGTTGCTCACCACGCTGACGCTGGACAGGGCCATGGCGGCGCCGGCCAGTACCGGGTTGAGGTAACCCAGCGCGGCCAGCGGGATGCCGATCAGGTTATAGATGAACGCCCAGAACAGGTTCTGGCGGATCTTCGCATAGGTCTTGCGGCTGATCTCCAGGGCGGCCGGTACCAGGCGTGGGTCGCCGCGCATCAGGGTGATGCCGGCGGCCTGCATGGCCACGTCGGTACCGCCGCCCATGGCAATGCCGATATCGGCGGCGGCCAGCGCCGGCGCATCATTGATGCCATCACCGACCATGGCGACCACGCCATCCTGCTTGAGTGCGGCCACGGTCGCGGCCTTGTCGGCCGGCAGCACTTCGGCATGCACGTCGTCGATGCCCAGGGCATCGGCCACCACTTTGGCGCTGCCGCGGTTGTCGCCGGTCAGCAGGTGGCTGCTGATGTGTTGCGCGTGCAGAGTATCGATCGCCTGCGCGGCGCCGGGCTTGAGGCTGTCACCAAAGGCGAACAGGCCCAGCACCCGCGGCTGCGCGCCGCGTTCGATCAGCCAGGACAGGGTGCGCCCCTCGGCTTCCCAGGCCTGGGCCTTGGCGGCCAGGTCGCCGGGTGGCAGGGCGCTTTCATCGAGCAGGCGGCGGTTGCCCAGGGCCAGCTCGCGGCCTTCCACGCGCCCGGCGATACCACGCCCGGTCAGCGACTGGCTGTCGGCAACGCCAGGCACGTCCAGGCCCTGCTCGGCGCAGGCATCCAGTACCGCCTTGGCCAGCGGGTGTTCGCTGCCGCGCTGCAGGGCACCGGCCAGGCGGTGCAGATCGGCGCTGCTGCCCACCTGCGCCTGGCTGTGGACAACGCGTGGGCTGCCGGAGGTGAGGGTGCCGGTCTTGTCGAACACCACGCGGTTGACCGCATGGGCGCGCTCCAGGGCTTCGGCGTCCTTGATCAGGATGCCATGGCGGGCGGCGACCCCGGTGCCGGCCATGATCGCAGCGGGCGTGGCCAGGCCAAGGGCGCAGGGGCAGGCGATGACCAGTACCGCGACGGCATTGATCAGCGCGGTTTCCAGTGGCGCGCCGGCCAGCCACCAGCCGACCAGGGTGATCAGCGCCAGTACCAGCACGGCCGGGACGAATACCTGGCTGACCCGGTCGACCAGCTTCTGGATAGGTGCCTTGGCCGCCTGGGCGTCTTCCACCAGGCGGATGATGCGTGCCAGCACGGTTTCTGTGCCCAGTGCCTGAGTGCGTACCAGCAGCCGGCCTTCGCCGTTGATGGCGCCTCCGGTGACGCTGTCCCCTGGCTGCTTGGGCACCGGCAGGCTCTCGCCGCTGATCAAGGCTTCATCGGCATGGCTGCTGCCGTCTTCGACCACGCCATCGACCGGGAAGCGCTCGCCGGGTTTGACCAGTACCAGGTCGCCGAGGAGCAGTTGGGCAATGGCCACGTCTTCTTCCCGGCCATCGACCAGGCGCACGGCTCGTTCCGGGCGCAGGGCCTCGAGGGCACGGATGGCGCTGGCGGTCTGGCGCTTGGCACGGCTTTCCAGGTACTTGCCCAGCAGCACCAGGGCAATCACTACGGCCGAGGCCTCGAAGTACAGGTGAGGGGCCATGCCGGCGGGGGCCTGCGCCCACTGGTACAGGCTCAGGCCGTAGCCGGCGCTGGTGCCCAGGGCTACCAGCAGGTCCATGTTGCCAGTCCCGGCGCGCACGGCTTTCCAGGCGGCCACGTAGAACCGCGCGCCGAGAATGAACTGCACCGGCGTGGCCAGCAGGAACTGCACCCACGCTGGCAACATCCAGTGCACGCCAAACGGCTGCACCAGCATTGGCACCACCAACGGCAGGGCGAGCAGCAACGCTGCGCCGACCGCCAGGCGTTCGTTACGCAGGCGGTGCTGGGCAGCGTGCTGGTCGTCCTTGGCGGTTTGCGGCAGGCTGGCGCTGTAGCCGGCCTTTTGCACGGCGTCGATCAGCAGGTTGTCGTCGAGGGCCGCGAGCACTTCGAGATGCGCGCGTTCGCTGGCCAGGTTGACGCTGACCTGTTCAACCCCCGGCAGCTTGCCGAGGGCGCGCTCTACGCGGCCGACGCAACTGGCGCAGGTCATGCCGCCAATCTGCAGTTCGACGGTGCGGGTGGGCACGCCATAGCCGGCTTCGCGTACGGCGTCGACCAGCGCGGGCAAGCTGTTGGCCGGGGCCTGGACCCGGGCCTGTTCGGTGGCGAGGTTGACGCTGACCTGTTCAGCGCCGGTGACCTTGCGCAGGGCGCGCTCGACCCGGCCGGCACAGCTGGCGCAGGTCATGCCGGAGATCGGCAGGTCGTATGTGGTGGATGCGGGCATGGCTCTCCTCCTTGGACAGGCCTCCAGCATCAACCTTGCCACGCAGGCAAGGTCAATAGCCCAGGCCGGCTCGCTTCAACTCCAGCCCATATTGCCCCATGGCGATGCGGTATTTGTTGATCTGGCCCGCCTGCAGGTTCAGTCGTGTGCTGCGTTGGTCCTCGATACCCGCGGCGCAGCCAGGCATTTGCCCGGGCAGCAGGCGCAGGCGCACGTCCACCGGGCCGGGCGGCAGGTTGAACGAGGTGGACTGCTCCTGGAACACGCGCCCGGAGAGCTGGTCGTTGAGGTAGATGCCGATTTCGCAACTGGTAGCCACTTCCAGGCGCTCCCGGGAAATGATCAGCACGCTGTAGTCCGAGTTGCCCTCGGCACTGGCCGGTGGCACTGCAGCCAGCGTGCTCAATAGCCCGACGACGCCCAATGCTGCCCTGAACATGAAGAATCTCCTGCTTGCGTGATCATCAAAGGCGCAGCTTGGCCGACGCGCGCGCGGATTTCCACCCCGGCTGTTGTCGGCAGATCTTGACCTTGCCCCGATGGCAAGCTTGAGACTCGTGGAAAACCTGAAGGAGGTAACCCCCATGCAAGTGTTCAATGTACAAGGCATGACCTGCGGCCATTGCGTGAAAGCCGTGACCCGGGCGGTGCAGGAGCAGGATGCCGCGGCCAAGGTGGAGGTCGACCTGGCAGCCAGGCAGGTACGGGTGCAGAGCGAGTTGGCTCAGGAGCTGATCCTCACGGCCATTCGCGATGAGGGTTATCAGGCCGACGTAGCCTGATCAGGCCATGCGCTGAGCCCTGTAGGAGCGGCCTTGTGTCGCGATGGGCCGCAAGGCGGCCCCAGCCATTTATGCATCGATGCCAATATCCTGGGGCCGCTTTGCGGCCCATCGCGACACAAGGCCGCTCCTACAGGGGCCGCGCCAAGGCCTGTATTGTTGCAAATGTTTTCATGTCGATAGGGCCCACAGCAGGTAGAATCGAGCACTTGCTTAGCCTGCTATGGATTCCTGATGAACCTGCGAATGGTGCTCATCCTGGGCGCACTCAGTGCGTTCGGGCCCTTGGCGATCGACTTCTACCTGCCCGCCTTCCCGGCCATGGCGCAGGCGTTCGCCACCGATGAAAAACACGTCCAGACCACCTTGGCCGCCTACTTCCTTGGCCTGTCCATCGGGCAACTGGCCTACGGGCCGGTGGCTGACCGCTTTGGCCGACGCAAGCCGCTGATGTTCGGGGTGACCCTGTTCACTCTGGCGTCACTGGCCTGTGCCTATGCCCCCAACCTCGACACCCTGGTGCTGGCGCGTTTCGTCCAGGCGTTGGGCGGTTGCGCCGGGATGGTGCTGTCGCGGGCCATCGTCAGTGACAAGTGCGACCCGGTGGCCTCGGCCAAGGTGTTCTCGCAGTTGATGCTGGTCATGGGCCTGGCGCCGATCCTGGCACCGATGCTGGGCGGGGTGCTGGTGAACGTGGCCGGCTGGCAATCGATCTTCCTCGCCCTGAGCCTGTTCAGCGCCGGCTGCCTGCTGGCGGTCAGCCTGGGCCTGCCGGAAAGCCTGCCCGCGCACATACCGCGGCAACCGCTGTCTGGCGCCTTGCGCCAGTACTTGCGCCTGCTCGCTGACCGGGTGTTCGTCGGCCATGCCCTGACCGGTGGTATCGCCATCGCCGGCATGTTTGCCTACATCGCCGGCTCACCTTTCGTGTTCATCAAGCTTTACGGCGTGCCGGCCGAGCATTACGGCTGGTTGTTCGGCACCAATGCCGCCGGCTTTATCCTGGTGGCGCAGGTGAATGCACGCTTGCTGGCCAAGCGCGGGCCGGCGTTCCTGCTGGCGCGTGCGGTGTGGTTGTACCTGGTTGCGGGCCTGGCGTTGCTGGGCGTGGCGGCACTGCGGCCAACACAGCTGTGGCCACTGCTGGTACCGCTGTTCGTCTGCATCTCCAGCCTCGGCTGCATCATCCCCAACGCCTCTGCCTGTGCCATGAGCGGGCAGGGCGCGCGGGCTGGCAGTGCCTCGGCGCTGATGGGCTGCCTGCAGTTCAGCGTCGCCGCCGGCGCAGCGGCGCTGGTCGGGCTGCTGCATGATGGCAGTGCGGTGCCGATGGCGCTGGTGATCAGCCTGTGCGGGGCGCTGGTGGTCAGTGTCGCGCTGCTGACCCGACGCTTGCCGACCAAGGCTCCCGCATAAGCGGGTGAGGTGCCTGCAGGCGGGTTTCCAACGTGGCGACGAAGGCACGCGCCTCGGCCTCGCTGCGGAAACTGACCACGTGTTGATCGAGCTGGACCTGCCAGGGGCAGGCGGGGTTTCGGCTCGACGCACTGACGACAATTTTCATCGCGGCATACCTCCAAAGGGGGGAGAGCGGATGAAGTGTAGCGCTGCACCCTCTGCCTGCCATGACCTGTATCAGTGTCCTGACTGACGGTCGGCAAGAACGTTTTCTACATGTTTTTTCCTGCTTGGGGTGCAATGCCCGTAAGCACGTGGAACCTTCGCTTTGGCTTGCGCTACTTGTGGAAATTGGTTGTCGGCCGCGTCCGAAGTTGCATCCGGTGTTTTTTCCGCCTGTCGTTCCCGTGCTCCTGTCATGTGTGCCGGGCTGCTTGCCCACGCGGTGCGGGCAGCTTTCACGCACTGTTTCACTGCTTGCCATGGGTAGGCATACCCAGTGGTTTTTAGCCGGTGGTGCCACTGCGCGGCGCTGCCTGAATGGCGTTTTTTGCGGCTTATACTGGCGAACCAGGCCAGTGCCAGCGAGAGGCGCTTCCCTGCCAGGGGTGGCCATCGCATCCACACAGTGAACTTGCAGGGAGTTACAGGGACATGAACGCAGCCAGCAGTATCAGCCAGATTGCCAGCCTGATGGCCGACCCTAAGCGCAGTGCCATGTTGTGGGCATTGATCGATGGCACGCCGCGGCTGGCCAACGAACTCGCGGTAATGACAGGCCTGACCTCGTCATCGGCCTGCGCTCACCTTTCGCTGTTGTCGTCGGCCGGTTTGCTCCGGCATGAAGCACGGGGGCGCAAGCGCTACTTCCGGCTGGCCACCCCGCAAGTCGGGGCAGCGGTGGAGGCGCTGGCCAGTGTCCAGTTGGAGAGCGCCAGGGGGGAGCGGGCCAAGGCGCCGGTATCACCGCTGCCCATGTCGATACGCAGGGCGCGTCGCTGTGGCGATCACCTGGGCGGGGAACTGGCCGGTGAGCTGTATCACCGTCTGGTGGTGGCCGGCTGGCTGGAGGGTAGTGGTCGACAGCTGATGGTCAGCGAGGAGGGGCGGACGCAGTTGGCTTTGGTCGGGGTCTACATAGATGCCTTGGCGCCCCATCAGCAACGTGGCTGTGTGATCTGCCGCTGCACCGAGTGGAACGACCAGGGGCCGCACCTGGGTGGCGTACTGGGGCAGGCCTTGTTCCGGCTGTTCCTGCAATCGGGCTGGATGCGCGAGGCCGAGGACTCGCGGGCATTGCATATTTCTGCGTTGGGTATCCAGCAGATCAATCGCATTGCCCGCGTGCCGACGTTGCAGGTCGGTTGAGTCGCGGTCAGGTCACTCAGGCCAGCCGGGCATCCAGGCTGTTCTGGGCCAGGCGACGGGCCTGGTCTTCGGTCATGCCCAGGTGGGTGTGCAGGGCGTGGAAGTTTTCGGTGACATAGCCACCGAAGTAGGCCGGGTCGTCAGAGTTGACCGTGACCTTCACGCCGCGCTCGAGCATGTCGAGGATGTTGTGCTGGCTCATGTGGTCGAACACGCACAGCTTGGTGTTCGACAGTGGGCACACCGTGAGCGGGATCTGCTCGTCGATGATGCGCTGCATCAGGCGCTCGTCCTCGATGGCGCGCACGCCGTGGTCGATACGCTTGACCTTCAGCAGGTCCAGGGCTTCCCAGATGTACTCGGGCGGGCCTTCCTCGCCGGCATGGGCAACGGCGACAAGGCCTTCACTGCGGGCGCGGTCGAACACGCGCAGGAACTTGCTCGGTGGGTGGCCCATTTCCGAACTGTCCAGGCCAACGGCGATGAATGCATCGCGGAACGGCAGGGCCTGGTCGAGGGTTTTCTGTGCCTCATCTTCGCTGAGGTGGCGCAGGAAGCTGAGGATCAGGCCGCTGCTGATGCCCAGTTGCTCGCGACCGTCCTTGAGCGCCTGGTTGATGCCGTTGAGCACCACTTCGAAGGGGATGCCGCGGTCGGTGTGGGTCTGTGGGTCGAAGAACGGTTCGGTGTGGATCACGTTCTGCGCCTTGCAGCGTTGCAGGTAGGCCCAGGTCAGGTCGTAGAAGTCCTGCTCGGTGCGCAGCACGTCGGCGCCCTGGTAATACAGGTCGAGGAACTCCTGCAGGTTGTTGAAGGCATAGGCACCGCGCAAGGTCTCCACATCGGCCCAGGGCAGGGCGATCTTGTTGCGCTCGGCCAGGGCGAACAGCAGCTCGGGCTCCAGCGAGCCTTCCAGGTGCAGGTGCAGTTCGGCCTTGGGCAGGGCGTTCAACCAGTCATACATGGTGGGTCATCTCGATCAGGTACGGTTGCCGCCATTCTACAGAGCCTGGCCGGGCATTGCGCACGGCCAGGCTGCGACCTGGTGAATCACCAGACCAAGGGTTCGCCCTTGTAGTTGATGAAGCGCAGGCCGCCGTTGCCGCTATGCGCCTTGATCTGATCAAGCATGCCGCGGGTGCTGGTCAGCACGTCGATCTCGGCGTTTTCACCGCCCATGTCGGTTTTCACCCAGCCCGGGTGCATGGCCAGCACGCACAGGTCAGGGCGTTGTTGCTCGACGACGAAGCTGTTGATCATCGAGTTCAAGGCCGCCTTGCTGGCCTTGTACAGGCAGATTTCGCCGCCGTCGGGGATGGTCACGCTGCCCAGGATCGAGCTCATGAAGGCCAGCACGCCGCTGCCTTCGCGTACCTGGCCGACCAGGCGGCGGGCCACGCGGATTGGCGCCACGGCGTTGGTCATGAACAGGTCGCCGATGTCCTTGTTCTGTACCGCCTCCAGGTCCTGCGGCAGGGGGCCCATGACCCCGGCGTTGACGAATATCAAGTCGAACACTTGGCCTTGCAAGCGTTGCTTCAGGCCATCGAGCTGGGCCGTGTCGTTCATTTCCAGCTGTTCGATGTGCACGCCGGGCACATTCGCCAGGGCGCCGGGCTGCTGCGGGTTGCGCACAGTGGCGGTGATGTTCCAGCCGTCTTCGTGCAGGCGTTGCACCAGGCCCAGGCCCAGCCCGCGCGAGGCCCCGATGATAAGTGCGGTTTTTGCGTTAGCCATGTCGATGCGCTCCGTGATCGGTTCGAAGAAGGGTATTGAGGATAATGCACTGTGGCGCCGGGCGCCTTGTCGTAGGTTGTACGAAAAATCACCAGTTTCCTCAGGCCCTTGTGCGGCGTGGTCTTCGGCTTGTTGGCGCACGGGTTATCCACAAGCTGGTCCACAGTTATTGTGTGCAAGCGCAGATGGCTGTGCAGGGCTACGCAGGCTGTGGGCCTGGGGATAACGTCAGGAGCATCAACGGTTTGCGGCTGTCATCAAATGGTGATCAAAATATGATCAAGGCTCTGCAGCCCTTGAATAATGCCGCCTGCAAGCGAGTGCCCCAAGCTTATCCACAGGCCGGCCCACAGTTGTTGTGGGCAATGTTCAGCGTACTTCGAGCAGAATGCGCCCGCGGCTCAAGTCGGCCAACTGCTGCTGCAGTGGCGCCAGGTGGGCGTCACCCAGTGCAATCAACAGGTCCACGCCATTGGCGGTGAACTGCTCATCCAGGACCAGGCCGTCAACCTCCGCCAGGCGCAGCTTCACCAGCGCCAGTTCGCTGAAACTGCAACTGCAGGTGAATTCGCTGCGCTGCACCAGCAGCCGCTTGGGTGCCTGTTGCAGGCACTTGTTGGCACCGCCGCCATAGGCCCTGGCCAGGCCGCCGGTGCCCAGCTGGATACCGCCATACCAGCGGATCACCAGCACCACCACCTGGTCGCAGTCCTGTGCTTCGATGGCCGCGAGGATTGGCCGACCCGCGGTACCGCCAGGTTCGCCGTCATCGCTGCTGCGGTACTGGGCGCCAAGCTTCCAGGCCCAGCAGTTGTGGGTGGCGGCCAGGTCGCTGTGGCGTTCGATGAAACTCATCGCGTCGGCGGCACTGCTGATCGGCCCGGCGAGGGTGATGAAGCGGCTTTTGCGGATTTCCTCGCGGTATTCGCAGAGGTCGAGCAGGGTAGAAGGCATAAATGACGATCAGGCAGCCGGCTTGATGCCGCAGCCCTTCAGAATGATGTGGATAAGATTGTTGCTCGCGTCTTCCATGTCCTGCTTGGTCAGGCGGCTGCGGCCGGTGACCTGGCAGATCTGGGTGGCAAAGTCGGCGTAGTGCTGGGTGCTGCCCCACAGCAGGAAGATCAGGTGCACCGGGTCGACCGGGTCCATCTTGCCGGCTTCGATCCAGGCCTGGAACACCGCGGCGCGGCCGCGGAACCATTCGCGGTAGTCGGCACTGAAGTATTCGCTCAGGCAGGTGCCGCCGCTGATCACCTCCATGGCGAAAATTCGCGAGGCTTGCGGGTTGCGCCGGGAGAACTCCATCTTGGTGCGGATGTACTGGCTCAGCGCTTCGCCCGGGTCGTCGTCGACGCTCAAGGCGTTGAAGGTGCTGTCCCACAACTCGATGATGTTGCTGAGCACGGCAATGTACAGGCCCAGCTTGTTGGTGAAGTAGTAATGCAGGTTGGCCTTGGGCAACCCTGCCTTGAGGGCGATGGTGTTCATGCTGGTGCCCTTGAAACCATGGCGGGCAAACTCGTCTTCGGCGGCCTGGATAATGGCCTGTTCGTTCTTCTGGCGGATGCGGCCCGCGGGCTTGCCCGAGGCGGAGAGGCGATGCGCAGGGACTTCTAGGGTCATGGACGATTCCGTACGGGTCAGTGGCTGCGGCTGTCGGACAAGATTACCTGCCTGCGCCGAAGTGACAAGCGTTTGCGGCACAGACTGGCATCAGCGTGTCGCAGCCAGGCTTTCGAGGAAGCTTTCCAGCACCAGGTTCGGCCGCCGTCCCTTGCGCGTTACCCAGCTCAGGCTCAGGTCATAGAAGCGTTGCCGGGGCTTGAGGGCACGCAAGCGGCCTTGCTGCACCCAGAACGTGGCGTAGTGGTCTGGCAGGTAGCCGATGTAGCGACCGGTAAGGATGAGAAACGCCATGCCTTCGCGGTCCGAAGCACTGGCCGTGCAGTTCAGCGCCTGGTAATGCGCCTGGATTTCGGCCGGCAGACGGAAGGTGGGGGTGATGGCTTCCTGGCTGTTGAGGCGGTCGTCGTCGATCTGCTGGTCATCGGCATAGAACAGTGGGTGGCCGACCGCGCAGTACAGCAACGAGCGCTCGCTGTACAACGGCTGGTACTCGAGGCCCGACAGCGGGCTGGTCTGTGGCACCACGCCGACATGCAGGCTGCCATCGAGCACGCCATGCTCGACCTGGCTGGGCGCGATCATGCGGATCTGGATGCGCACATCGGGGCCGCGGTCCTTGAGCTCGGCCAGGGCATGGGTAATGCGCATGTGCGGCAAGGTCACCAGGTTGTCGGTCAGGCCAATGTTCAGCTCGCCACGCAAATGCTGGTGCAGGCCGTTGACCTCGGTGCGGAAGCTTTCCAGGGCGCTGAGCAGCTGCAGCGCCGAATGGTAGACCTCGCGGCCTTCCTCGGTCAGCGAGAACCCGGCGCGGCCGCGCTGGCACAGGCGCAGGCCCAGGCGTTGCTCGAGGTCGTTCATCTGCTGGCTGATGGCCGAACGGCCAATGCCCAGCACGTTTTCCGCGGCCGAGAAGCCACCGCACTCGACGACACTGCGGTAGATCTTCAGCAGGCGGATGTCGAAATCGCTGACTTGGGCAAGTGGATCGGGGCGTCGGCTCATCAGTTTAGTCAGGGCCTGTCTGAAGATTAGAAATGTTGGCTTTTTCAGACTTTATCGCCGTGCCAATTTAGCTGCAACAACATCCATCGTTGCCTAATCGTCTTCCGAGGAACCGCCGATGAACATGCCCGAAACCGCTACCGCCGGTATCGCCAGCCAGCTCAAGCTGGATGCCCACTGGATGCCCTACACCGCCAACCGCAACTTCCAGCGCGACCCACGCCTGATCGTGGCGGCCGAAGGCAACTACCTGGTCGACGACCAGGGGCGCAAGATTTTCGATGCCCTGTCCGGCTTGTGGACCTGCGGCGCCGGGCACACCCGTAAGGAAATCACCGAGGCGGTGGCTCGCCAGATCGGCACCCTGGACTACTCCCCGGCCTTCCAGTTCGGCCACCCGCTGTCGTTCCAGCTGGCCGAGAAGATCACCGAGCTGACCCCGGGCGACCTGAACCATGTGTTCTATACCAACTCCGGTTCCGAGTGTGCCGACACCGCGCTGAAGATGGTGCGTGCCTACTGGCGTCTGAAAGGCCAGGCCACCAAGACCAAGATCATCGGCCGTGCCCGTGGCTACCACGGCGTGAACATCGCCGGTACCAGCCTGGGTGGCGTCAACGGCAACCGCAAGCTGTTCGGTCAGCTGCTGGATGTCGACCACCTGCCTCACACCGTGCTGCCGGTGAACGCCTTCTCCAAAGGCATGCCGGAAGAGGGCGGTATCGCCCTGGCTGACGAGATGCTCAAGCTGATCGAGCTGCACGACGCCTCCAACATTGCTGCCGTGATCGTCGAGCCACTGGCAGGTTCGGCTGGTGTACTGCCGCCGCCGAAGGGTTACCTGAAGCGCCTGCGTGAAATCTGCACCCAGCACAACATCCTGCTGATCTTTGACGAAGTGATCACCGGCTTCGGCCGCATGGGCGCGATGACCGGCTCCGAAGCCTTCGGCGTGACCCCGGACCTGATGTGCATCGCCAAGCAGGTGACCAACGGCGCCATCCCGATGGGCGCGGTGATCGCCAGCAGCGAGATCTACCAGACCTTCATGAACCAGCCGACCCCGGAGTACGCCGTGGAATTCCCGCACGGCTACACCTACTCGGCCCACCCGGTAGCCTGCGCCGCCGGTATCGCCGCGCTGGACCTGCTGCAGAAGGAAAACCTGGTGCAGGCCGCCGCCGAGCTGGCGCCGCACTTCGAGAAGCTGCTGCATGGCGTGAAGGGCACCAAGAACATCGTCGATATCCGCAACTACGGCCTGGCCGGCGCGATCCAGATCGCTGCCCGCGACGGTGATGCCATCGTGCGTCCGTACGAAGCGGCGATGAAACTGTGGAAGGCAGGCTTCTATGTACGCTTCGGTGGCGACACCCTGCAGTTCGGCCCAACCTTCAACACCACGCCGCAGGAACTGGACCGCCTGTTCGACGCAGTGGGCGAAACCCTGAACCTGATCGACTGATCTTTCCGATTCTGATGCCAGGCGCGTGAACACATCGCGCGCCTGCCTCAACCTTCTTTATCTGGAGTTTTGCATGAGCATTGTTCAGCACCTGATCCACGGCGAACTGGTTACCAAGGGTGAGCGCACCGCCGATGTCTTCAACCCGTCTACCGGCCAGGCCGTGCGCAAGGTCGAGCTGGCCAGCCGCGCGACCGTGCAGGAAGCGATCGACTCGGCCAAGGCTGCCTTCCCGGCCTGGCGCAACACCCCACCGGCCAAGCGCGCCCAGGTGATGTTCCGCTTCAAGCAACTGCTGGAGCAGAACGAAGCGCGTATCTCGCAGATGATCAGCGAAGAGCACGGCAAGACCTTGGAAGATGCTGCCGGTGAACTGAAGCGTGGTATCGAGAACGTCGAGTTCGCCTGCGCCGCGCCGGAAGTACTGAAAGGCGAGTACAGCCGCAACGTCGGCCCGAACATCGATGCCTGGTCCGACTTCCAGCCACTGGGCGTGGTTGCCGGTATCACCCCGTTCAACTTCCCGGCCATGGTGCCGCTGTGGATGTACCCACTGGCTATCGCCTGCGGCAACGCCTTCATCCTCAAGCCTTCCGAGCGCGACCCGAGCTCGACCCTGTTCATCGCCCAGCTGCTGCTGGAAGCCGGCCTGCCGAAGGGCATCCTCAACGTGGTGCACGGCGACAAGGAAGCGGTGGATGCGCTGATCGAAGCGCCGGAAGTGAAGGCCCTGAGCTTCGTCGGTTCGACTCCGATCGCCGAGTACATCTACGCTGAAGGCACCAAGCGCGGCAAGCGTGTGCAGGCCCTGGGTGGTGCGAAGAACCACGCGGTGCTGATGCCGGATGCCGACCTGGACAATGCCGTGAGCGCACTGATGGGTGCTGCCTATGGTTCGTGCGGCGAGCGTTGCATGGCCATTTCGGTGGCGGTGTGCGTGGGTGACCAGGTGGCGGACGCCCTGATTGCCAAGCTGGAACCGCAGATCAAGGCCCTGAAGATTGGTGCCGGCACCTCGTGCGGTCTGGACATGGGCCCGCTGGTGACGGCTGCTGCTCGTGACAAGGTGGTGGGTTACATCGATGACGGTGTTGCTGCTGGCGCCAAGCTGGTGGTGGATGGCCGTGGCTTCCGTGTGGCCGGTAATGAGGATGGCTATTTCGTCGGTGGCACCCTGTTCGACAAGGTGACTCCGGAGATGCGCATCTATAAGGAAGAGATCTTCGGCCCGGTGCTGTGTGTAGTGCGTGTGAACAGCCTGGAGCAGGCCATGCAACTGATCAACGATCACGAGTATGGCAACGGCACCTGCATCTTCACCCGTGACGGTGAAGCGGCGCGCCTGTTCTGCGACGAGATCGAAGTGGGCATGGTCGGTGTGAACGTACCGCTGCCGGTGCCGGTGGCCTATCACAGCTTCGGTGGCTGGAAGCGCTCGCTGTTCGGTGACCTGCATGCCTATGGCCCCGACGGTGTGCGCTTCTATACCCGTCGCAAGGCGATCACCCAGCGCTGGCCGCAGCGTGCCAGCCATGAGGCTTCGCAGTTTGCCTTCCCTAGTTTGTAAGGGATGAGCAAAAGCGGGGAGGCCGACAGGCCTCCCCGCTTTGTTTTTCAGCGATATTAAAGTTTCTTGAAATTAAGGGTTGACGGGGTTTCGAATCCCCTTATAATGCGCCCCACTTCCAGCGACGCCGGAACGACAAACTCCTTGATTTTCAAAGAGTTAGATAGTTGAAGTGAAGTTGAAAGGGCT
>NZ_NEIR01000028.1:0-17548 GCF_002112825.1 Pseudomonas sp. B5(2017) | reverse complement strand
CCGATGGTAGTGTGGGGTTTCCCCATGTGAGAGTAGGTCATCGTCAAGATTCATTTCGCAAAACCCCTATCTGCGTATGCAGGTAGGGGTTTTGTCTTTAAGTAGGAACTACAGAGATTCGCAGGTACGTCCGAGGGACGGGCCAGCACACAGAATTTCTTGACGACCATAGAGCATTGGAACCACCTGATCCCATCCCGAACTCAGCAGTGAAACGATGCATCGCCGATGGTAGTGTGGGGTTTCCCCATGTGAGAGTAGGTCATCGTCAAGATTCAAATCCAAAGCCCCTGTCTGCGATGCAGACAGGGGCTTTGTCTTTTCCGGGGGCGCACTTTCAGGCGAGCGCGCTTCCCGTTAGGAGCGGCCTTGTGTCGCGATCGGACGCGCAGCGACCACCATAGAGTCAGAACTGATAGCTGACCGTGGCACTGACATTACGCTCTTCACCCATGTAGCAGTAGTTCAGGCTTGCACACGAGGTGATGTAGCTTTCATTGGTGAGGTTATTGGCGTTCAGGCGTACATCCATCCCTTGGAGGCCGACCTTGCCCAAGTCATAGCCGATCGAAGCGTCGAACAGGGTATAGGAGGGCACCTTCATGCTGTTTTCCGCATCCACCCAGCTGTACCCCACATACCGCACCCCACCGCCCAAGCGCAGGCCATCCAGGGCCCCCTGGTGGAAGTTGTAGTCAGCCCAAAGCGAGAACATCTGTTTCGGTGCCTGGGTTGGCGAATTGCCCTTGTTATCCAGGTTGCCAGACACCAGGCTGGGCATCGACTTTGCGTACTCGATATCGGTAAAGGTATAGCCGCCCAGCAGCTTCAAGCTGTCGGTCAGTTGCACATGGGCCTCCAGTTCCAGCCCTTGTGAGCGCACTTGCCCTACAGGGCGATAGAAATCCTCGTCAGGCTGCTTCGAGGCCAGGTTCTCCTGCTCGATGCGGAACACCGATGCGGTGAACAGGTTGTCGCTACCCGGCGGCTGATACTTGATACCAGCCTCCCATTGAGTGCCCTCGGTCGGTGCCAGAGGGCGGCCTTGCTGGTCGGATACGGTATTGGGGTTGAACGACTCCGAGTAGCTGACATAGGGCGCAATACCGTTCTCGAACAGGTAGAGCACACCTGCGCGGGTAGTGAACCTGGAGCGCTGGTCACTGACCTTGGTGTTGCTGTCGCGATTCTCCTCGGACACCTTCACCCAGTCCTGGCGCAGCCCCAACGAGAAGCGCCATTGGTTCAGCTCCACCAGGTCCTGCAGGTAAACGCCCGTTTGCTGCAAACGCCGCTGGTAGCGGTTCTCGCCCAGCACCTGAAGGTTGCCGTTGCCGTACTGCGGGTTGCCTGCATCCAACGGATCGACTGTGCCATAACGCCAGGCCACATCAGCCTTGCGTCGCTGGTAGTCGGCGCCCAGCAGCAAGGTGTGTTTGGCGGCCCCGGTGAAGAATTCCGCCTGCAGCATGTTGTCGATGATGTACGAATGCAGGCGTTCGTCGCCGCCGGTATAGGCGCGGTTGAGGATATTGCTGTCGGCATCCGCCCAACCGGCGGAATACACCTGGTCCATCAACACGTCGGAATCCTGATAACGGAAGTTCTGGCGTGCCGTGAATACATCGTTGAAGCGATGCTCGAACTGGTAGCTGAAGGACTGTTGGGTACGCTCGTAGTTGTCGATACCCGGCTCGCCCTCGAAGAAGTGGTCCGACAGGCGCAAGCCGTTGCGTTTGTGCAGCATTCCATCTGCGGGGTTACCGCCGTGATAGCCGCCGTTGGGGTCGTGTTGCAGGTAGGCCTGCAGGGTCAGCGAAGTGTCTTCGCTGAAGTCGATGCTGACGGCCGGCGCGATGGCGTAGCGTTCTTCCTTGTTGTGGTCGAACTGCGTGTCGGAAGTATCCGCCAGGCCTGTCAGGCGATAAGCGATACGCTTGTCGTCATCCACGGGGCCGCTGAAGTCGAAACCCATGCCACGCTGGCCTTGGGTACCGATGGTGGCCTGGACTTGATGGTAGGGGGTAAACAGCGGCTTCTTGGTGGTCAGCGCCACCAGGCCTCCTGGCGAGCTACGGCCATACAGTACCGAAGACGGTCCCTTGAGAATATCGATGCGCTCCAGGAAGTACGGGTCCACCTGCATTGTGCTGTAGGTGCCGTTGTCTCCCATCGACTTGAGCCCGTCGACGTAGATGTTGTCCACCGAGCCGTCGTTGAAGCCACGCATGGCCACATAGTCATAACGATGGGTCGCCCCGTAGGGGTTGGTCAGTACCCCAGGTGTGTAGCGCATGGCTTGGGCAACGGTTTGTGAGCCTTGGTCGTCCATCTGCTGTCGGGTAACCACCGAGACCGATTGTGATGTCTCTACCAGCGGCATGCTGGTCTTGGTCGCCACTTGGCTATGGGTAGCGTTGTAACCCTCCGTGCTGCCCAGTGCATTGCCGAGGGTGAAGCTGCGGATATCGGTGTCTGGCAATGACAATGCAGCACTTTGGGGTTGTGCCTGCAGCACGTAGCTCCGGCCGTCCTGGCTGACGGCTTCCAGGCCGCTGCCATTGAGCAACTGGTGCAGTGCCTGATCGGTTGGGTATTGCCCCTGCAGGCCGTTCGACTGCAAGCCTTGGGTGAGCTGGGGTGTGCTCGACAAGGTGATGCCAGCCTGGCGGGCGAACTGGTTGAGCACGTCATCCAACTGGCCGGCCGGGATCGCATAGTGGTGACTCATCTGGGCCGTTTCAGCTGCCATGGAAAGTTGCGTGACGGCTGTAAGGCCCAAGGCGGTGCCAAACAGGGCAGCCCGGACTGCTTTGCGCAAAGGCACTGAGTGCAAGACAGGTCGAAAATCATTCGCGTTGAAGGTGCGCGTGTGCACGGGGGCGGTAGGCATGAGGGGTCCGTTGAAGTGTGAGGGCAGGAGGTGTCGCTTACTGTCCTAGCCGGACCGGCATTCAAAACCCGTCAAAAAAGTTATTGGGCCGCTACGCGCCCCATCGCCAGCAAGCCAGCTCCCACAGGTATTGCATAGCCCTCAGGCCTTGTGCGATCCCTGTGGGAGCTGGCTTGCCGGCGATGGGCTGCATAGCAGCCCTGAACGCAATAGCCCCCGTCAGATCAGGCCAGCCCCTCCACGCGAACCCACCAGCGTGTACGTTGGCGAAGCCGCACGGGCAGCGTCCGTGGTAGCAGTTGCAGCAGTTGCTCCGGGTCTTCGAGGCGGAATACACCCGACAAGCGCAAATCGGCAATATCGTCGCTGCAGCTCAGATAGCCATGCCGATAACGGCTGACCTGCGAGAGGAAGTCGAACAGGCGCATGTCCCGGGTGACGATCAGGCCCTCGGTCCAGGCCATCGCATCCATGTCCACCTGCTCGAGCCGGTGTGTACCCTGCGCATCCAGGCGCCAGTTCTGGCCGCTTTCGATCCATTGCAGCGGGCCAATGCCAGGCCGGTGTATCGCCACCCTGCCATGGCTGACACTGACCTGCGTGCAGTCGCTGTCCTGGCGCGCCACAAAGCGCCCTTCGAACCCTTCCAGCAACGCGTCACGAGTTTGTACAAGCAAGGGACGCTGCCGGCTGCAGGCAATCATCAGTTCCCCCTGCTTCAGGCGGACCAGGCGCTGCTGGTCATTGAAGGCCAGGTCGACGGCACTGCGGGTATTGAGTTGCATCAGCGAGCCATCGGGAAGCGCAAAGCTGCGTCGTTCGCCCGTGCCGGTGGCGTAGTCCGATGTCCAGGTGTTGACCGCATCGAGGTCTTTTCCCAGCCATGCCGCCGTCCCCGCCATGGCAACGCCACCAAGCAGCTTCAGCGCCTGCCGACGGTGCAGGCGGCGCTGGCTGGTCTCCAGGGTCTGCAAAGCCAGCCCGGCGCCAGGCACGGCACGCAGGTCGAGGTCCTGATGCAGGTGAATCACCCGTTGCCAGGCCTGTTCGTGTTCGTGGTGGGCAGTGCGCCATTGCCTGCACTGTTGCTGCAGGGCTGGGTCAGGCCCGCTCTCACGCAGCCTCAGCATCCACTGGATGGCCTGCTTGACCGCTGTTGCGCCAGGCTGTGCGGCGGTCATCATGTCAGCACTCGTCGCTGTAGCGCAGCAGGTAGCAATGGTAGAGCGCGTCGGCGATGTAGCGCTCCACGGTACGCACCGAGATCCCCATCTGGTCGGCGATGGCCTGGTGCTTCAGCCCTTCGCATTGGGCCAGCAAGAATGCGCGGCGTACTTTGGGCTTGAGGCCGTCGAGCATGCGCGCGATGCGCTCCAGCAACTCCAGCAGCAGCTCACGCGTTTCGGCCGAGGGGGCCTGTGCTTCCGGCAACTGTGCCAATGCCTCGAGATAGGCCCTGTGCAGTTCCTCGCGCCGCCAGTGGTCGATCACCAGCCCGCGCGCGACCGTCCGCAGGAAGGCTCGTGGCGTGTTCAGTTGCAGGTTTTCGCGACGCTGCAACAGGCGCACGAAGGTGTCCTGGGCCAGGTCTGCGGCATCGGCGGCGTTGCCCAGCTTGCTGCGTAGCCAGGCATGCAACCAGCCGTGGTGGTCACTGTAGAGCGTTTGCACGGAATCGTTGCTGGGCATGGGTGAGGGCGCTGCCATCAATGGACATGAATGATAATTAGTCTCATTGTTGGCGGGAGCCGATCAATTTGCAACCCAGCCGACTGCACCATGCGCGCAGTCACTACCCGCTAGCGCCCCAGTTGCGTATCCAGATACTTGCGGATTACCCGCGATGCGTTATTCAGGTGCCGTTCCAGCACCGCTACCGCTTCGTCCACCAGCTTGTCGCCAGCCGCATCCGCCAGTGCGTTGTGATCGTCCTGGGTGAGCTTGCCCAGGCCCATGGACGAAAGATGAAACCGCAGGAAGCGCTCTTCCTCATTCAGTTCGTCCTCGATCAGGCGCAGAAGCTTCTTGTTCGGCGCCTTGTTGTACAACGACATGTGGAACAGGCGATTGAGGCGGCCGATTTCAGCGTGACGCGTTTCGTTTTCCAGTTGCTGGATATACCCGCGGGCGCTGGCGATGTCGCTGGCATCGAGCAGCGGAATGGACTGGCGCAGCGCCTCGGTCTCGAGCAGCACGCGCAGGGCATAGGTGTCCACCGCGTCCTCGCCGATCAAGGGCGCAACCACCGCACCCTTGTGCATTTCCACTTTCAGCAGCGATTGCGCTTCGAGCTGGCGCAGGGCCTCGCGCACGGGCATGCGGCTGACACCGAACAAGGTGGCGAGCTCTTGTTGTCTTACGGCAGTACCTGGGGGCAAGCGGCCATCAAGAATGGCACTGCGCAGGCGTTCTTCGATCACGCCACGGGCCTGGTGCGGCAACAGCTGCTCGCTGGCCAGCACATTGCTCAATTTGATTTTCTCGGCCACGCGACGTCTGCCTCAACGATGACTAAAGTTGGATCCAATGACACTAGTAACAGCTCTTGGGGGTGTCAAACCTTTACCGGTAATGGAACCGGCGCCCCAAAAGCGCGGCTATGGTGGATGAAGTCGCCGGTCAAAGGAAGCGGCCTATGGAAGGTTATAACCAGAAAGTGTAGGTCGGGTGACCGGCGGGTGCATGATTGCAGGGTGCCATTGTCTTTTGCCGTGGCAAGCCGCACCATCGCTGCTTTCGACTGGCCTGAACAGGGCTTCGCAGTGGCGATATCCTGGATGCTCAAAACCGTTGTGCAACGTGTCGGCCTTGCTGTGCTGCTTGGCAGCCTGCTGCTGGGCGGCTTGCACGCGGATTGGGACTTTTCCCAGATCAGCCGCAAGTCGCAGGCTCTTTATGGCCCTTTGGGTGCCGGGCAGGGCCGGATCGATGCCTGGCAGAACCTGATGGCCACGCAGAAGCAGGGTACGGAGCTTGAGCGATTGCAGGTGGTCAACCGCTTCTTCAACCAGCAATTGCGCTATGTCGAGGATATCGACCTGTGGCATGAGGTCGATTATTGGGCCACGCCGGTGCAGGCGCTGATCAAGGGCGCAGGGGACTGCGAGGACTACGCCATCGCCAAGTATTTCAGTCTGCGGCGCATGGGCATCCCCAGCGAAAAGCTGCGCATCACCTACGTCAAGGCGCTGCGACAGAACCGGGCGCACATGGTCCTGACCTATTATTCAAGCCCACAGGCACAACCATTGGTGCTCGACAGCCTGATGGATGCCATCAAGCCGGCCAGCCAGCGTACCGACCTGCTGCCGGTGTACGCCTTCAATGGAGAGGGTTTGTGGCTGACGGGCGCCGCAGGCAACAAGAAGGTCGGCGATACCAAGCGGTTGTCACGCTGGCAGGATTTGCTGAAGAAAATGCAGGCCGAAGGGTTCCCGGCCGAGCCGGTCTACTGAAGGAGCACAGATGTCACTGTTCAAACAATTGCTGTTGGCCATTTGCCTGTTCCTGGTGGTCGCCTTCAGTGGCAGTTTCATGGTCAGCCTGGAAAGTTCGCGCAGCCAATACGTCAACCAGTTGCGCTCGCACGCCCAGGATGCGGCGACCGCGCTGGCGCTGTCGCTGACGCCGAATATTGATGACCCGGCGATGGTCGAGCTGATGGTCAGCTCGATCTTCGACAGTGGTTACTACTCAAGCATCAAGGTTGTCGACTTGAGTTCCAATGCTGTGCTGGTGGAGCGCCACGCTGAGCCGGACCCCGGCGGTGTGCCGCGTTGGTTCGTGCATCTGATCGGCCTGGAAGCCGCCGGTGGCGATGCCATCGTCAGCCGCGGCTGGCAGCAGGCCGCACGCGTTGAAGTAATCAGCCACCCGATGTTCGCCATTGCCAAACTCTGGCAGAGCGCCCTGGGCAGCCTGGGTTGGCTGCTGCTGTGTGGCGCGGCCAGTGCGGTACTCGGCGCCTTGCTCCTGCGTCGCCAGTTGCGGCCGCTGGACTACATGGTCGAGCAGTCCCACGCCATTGCCCGCCGCGAATTCCTCAGCCTGCCCGAGTTGCCGCGCACGCCGGAGCTGCGCCGGGTAGTACAGGCGATGAACCAGATGGTCGAGAAGCTCAAGGCACTGTTTACCGAGCAAGCCGAGCGCAGTGAGCGGCTGCGTGCCGAGTCTTATCAGGACAGCCTGACCGGGCTGTCCAACCGCCGTTATTTCGAGATGCAGCTGAACACGCGGGTGAGCAATCTGGAAGAAGCGCGCGCCGGCTACCTGCTGTTGCTGCGGGTCCAGGGGCTGGCGGGGTTGAACGCCCGTCTTGGCGGCCAGCGTACCGACCAGTTGCTACAGGCCGTGGGTGAGCAGTTGCGTCGCACCTGTGCCAGCTACCCGGAAACCAACGACCTGATTTCCCGCAGCCGGGGGGGCGAGTTCGCCGTGCTGGCGCCGGGTATGGTGCATGAAGAGGCGGTACAGCTTGCCCAGGCCCTGGAAGCGACGCTGCACAGCCTGCACGAGACGGGCGCCAGTGATATCGACCCGGTGGCTTGTATCGGCCTGGCGCCGTTCAGCCCCGGTGATTCACCGCAGGCATTGCTGAAGCTTGCCGACGAGGCCCTGGCCCGCGCCGAGAACCAGCCAACACCGGGTTGGGTATGCCTTGAACAAGGCGTGGCTGCAGTTGCCGCGGATAGCCAGCATGTCTGGCACGAGCGGCTGGACCAGGCGTTCGACAATGGGCATTTCGAACTGTTCTTCCAGCCAGTGGTGGATTGCGCTTCTGCGCAACGGGTACTGCACCACAAAGTGATTTCGCGGTTGCAGGATGGCCAGGGCGAGGCGCTGCCGGCCGGCCGCTTCCTGCCCTGGCTGGAGCGCTTCGGCTGGATGCCGCGGCTTGATGTGCTGGTGTTGGAGAAAGTGCTGGCGCACCTTCGAGGGCATGACCAGGTGTTGGCACTGAACCTGTCCGCCGCCACCCTGGCCGACCCCAAGGCCCTTCAGCGTGTTTTCGAGCTTCTGGGCCAGAACACGGCGCTCGGCCCGCGGCTGGTTTTCGAAATTGGCGAGGAGCAGTTACCTGAGCAGGCGGCCCTGGAGCAACTCACCCGGCGCCTGCACGCGCTTGGCTTCGGCCTGGCGCTGCAACGCTTTGGTGGGCGTTTCAGCATGATCGGCAACCTGGCGCACCTGGGCCTGGCGTACCTGAAGATCGATGGCAGCTACATCCGCAACATTGATCAAGAGCAGCACAAGCGGCTGTTCATAGAAGCGGTCCAGCGCGCCGCACACAGCATCGACCTGCCGCTGATCGCCGAGCGGGTCGAGACGGAAGGTGAGCGGTTGGTGTTGCGGGAGATGGGTGTAGGCGGGATTCAGGGGCAGTTGGTTGGTGAGCCTGCCCCCTGGCGCTGAGGGTATGCGGTCCCTTGTAGGAGCGGCCTTGTGTCGCGAAAGGGCCGCACAGCGGCCCCAGGATTTCAGCAAAGATGCATAAATCGCTGGGGCTGCTGTGCAGCCCTTTCGCGACACAAGGCCGCTCCCACAGTGTGGGTCGCGGCGATAAGTGTGCTTTTTAACGCTCGCGCAACGCTTCCGAACGCGCCTTCATGATCGGCTTGAGCAGGTAGCTCATGATGGTCTTCTTGCCGGTCATGATATCGACCGTCGCCACCATCCCCGGAATGATCAGCAGCGGCTTCTCGTCAGTGCCCAGGTGGCTGCGGTCGGTACGCAGCTTGATCAGGTAGTAGGTGGTCTTCTTGTCTTCATCGGTGATGGTGTCGGCACCGATCTGCTCCAGCTTGGCCTTCAGCCCACCGTAGATGGTGTAGTCATAGGCCGTGAACTTGACCGTCGCCTCCTGCCCAGGGTGCAGGAAAGCGATGTCCTTGGGCAGGATCTTCGCCTCGATGACCAGTGAGTCGTCCAGCGGCACGATTTCTATGATGTCGCTGCCCGGCTGGATTACCCCGCCAATGGTATTCACCAGCAGTTGCTTGACGATACCGCGTACCGGCGAAGTAACCATGGTGCGGTGCACGCGATCATCCAGCGCCTTGCTGGTCGCCGTGGCCTTGTTCAGCTCGGTGCGCGCTTCGTTCAATTGGGTCAGCGCTTCGCTGCGGAATTTGCCACGGGTCTCTTCGATCTTGCTTTGCACCTCGCGAATGGCCGCCTCGGCACGCGGGATGGCCAGCGCCGTGGAGTCCAGCTGACCGCGGTTCTCCACTTCGGCGCGGCGCAGGCGCAGCACCTCAACCTGGGAGATCGCACCGGTGGCCACCAGGGGCTCGGACATGCTGATCTCCTTGCGCAACAATTGCAGGCTGTTGGCGTACTGGGCACGTTTCGAACTGTATTCGCGCAGTTCCTGCTGGCGCTGTACCAGCTGCTGTTGCAGGCCACCAATCTCGTCCTGCAGTTGCTGGCGCCGGCTCTGGTACAACGACTCTTCACTGGCCGCCTGGCTTGGCGCGGCCTTGCGCAGCGCTTCGTCGATCTTCAGCGGGCTGTCCTCGACCTCGGCACTCAGGCGCTCGACGCGCAAGGCCATGGCCAGGCGGTCGGCCTCGGTTTCACCCACGTTGGAGGCGAAGCGGGTTTCATCCAGGCGCAGCAATGGCTGGCCCACTTCGACGATCTGCCCTTCCTTGGCGAAGATCTCGGCGACGATGCCGCCCTCCAGGTTCTGGATCTTCTGCACCTTGGACGACGGAATGGCCTTGCCTTCACCCCGCGTAACTTCGTCGATGGGCGCGACGCTGGCCCACACGATCAGGAACACGAAGAACAGGATCACGCCCCAGATGGTCAGCCGCACGACCCGCGGCGCATCCTCGATCAGGGCCTTGTTGACCTCTGGCAGCGGCTGGCCGCCCAGTGAATCGGAACCCTTGAAATAGCGCCGCAGGCCGTCCTTGAATTGCCCCACATCCAGCTTATGCAACACTGATCTGCCCCTTCTTCAGCGCATCCATGACCGCGGCTTTCGGGCCGTCGGCGACAATCTGCCCGCGATCGATCACGATCAGCCGGTCCACCAGCGACAACAGCGAGGCACGGTGTGTGACCAGCAGCATCGTCTTGCCTTCCACCACCGCCTGCAGGCGCTGCTTGAGGCGTTCTTCGCCGGTGTTGTCCATGGCGCTGGTCGGTTCGTCCAGCAGCAGGATCTGCGGGTTGAGCAACAGCGCGCGGCCCAGGGCGACGTTCTGCCGCTGGCCACCGGACAGGTTCTGCCCGCGTTCACCCACCTGCAACTCGTAGCCGTCCGGGTGCAACCGGGCGAACTCATGCACACCCGCCAGTTCGGCAGCTTGCAGAATCAACTCATCCTCGATGTAGCGAGCCCCGCTGACCAGGTTATCGCGCAGGGTACCGGCCAGCAGCTGGATGTCCTGGGGCACGTAGCCGATGTTGTGGCGCAGTTCGCTGACGTCGATCTGGCGAATGTCCACGCCATCGACCAGCAGCGAGCCGCTATCGGCCTCGTACAGCCCGACGATGAGCTTGGCCAGCGAGCTCTTGCCCGAGCCACTGCGGCCGATAATGCCCACCTTCTCGCCAGGGCGGATGGTGAGGTTGATGTTCTTCAAGGCCTGATTCTGTTGGTTCGGGTAGGTGAAATCGACCCCCCGGAACTCGACGCTGCCCTGCAGCACCTTGCGGCTCAGCGGGCGTTCTTCGAAGTTGCGTTCTTGCGGCAGTTCCATCATGTGGTCGGTGGAGACCATGGTCACCTTGGCTTGCTGGTAGCGGGCGAGCAGGCCGTTGAGCTGGCCCAGCGGGCCGAGGGCACGGCCGCTGAGCATGTAGCAGGCCACGAGGCCGCCCATGCTCAGGTTGCCGTCGATGATCAGGTACACGCCGACGCAGATCATCGCCACGCCTGCCAGTTGCTGGATCAGCAGGGTGATGTTCATCGCCAGGCTCGACAGCACCTTCACCCGCAGTTCCAGGCGGCTGAGGGTACCCAGGGTTTGCTCCCACATGTACTGGCGTTCGCTTTCGGCGTTGTTGACCTTTACCGCATCCAGGCCGGCAAGGGTCTCGATCAGGCTGGACTGGCGCTCCGAGGCCAGGGCCATGGTCCGTTCCATGGTCGCCATCAGTGGCCGTTGCAGGGCGTAACCGATGCCCAGGGCCAGCGGGAAGGCGATGATCGGGATCCACACCAGGTGCCCGCCAATGATGGCGATGACGATCAGGATCAGAATGGTGAACGGCAGGTCGATCAGGCTGGTCAGGGTCAGCGAGGCGAGGAAGTCACGCAGGCCCTGGAATTCGTGAATGTTCTGGGCAAAGCTGCCGACCCTGGCCGGGCGGTACTTCATCGACATGCCGACGATACGTTCGAACAGCGTTGCCGAAATGATCAGGTCGGTCTTCTTGCCGGCCAGGTCCAGGCACAAGCCGCGCAGGCCCTTGAGGATCAGGTCGAAGATGTAGGCACCGGCGATGCCGATGGCCAACACCCAGAGGGTCGAGGTGGCCTGGTTGGGCACCACCCGGTCATATACGTTCATCACGAACAGTGGCGCGGCCAGGGCGATCAGGTTGATCACCAGGCTGGCGGCGATGGCGTCGATATATAGCCACTTGCTGCGCAGCAAGGTATCGCGGAACCACGACTTCGCCCGCGGGATGAGGTTGCCGTGGTTGACGTCGAACTTGTGCTGCGGCTGGGCAAAGAATACCCGGCCACTGTAATCGCTCTGCAGGGCTTCGCGGCTGACATGTACCTCGCCGCCATCGCTCTCGCTGAGCAGCAGGCGCGCGGTGTCTTCGTTTTCCCAGCCCAGCAGCACGGCGCTGCGGCCTTCCTTGAGCAGCAACATGGCCGGCATGGCGATGCTCGGGATCTGCTCCAGCTTACGCTGCAGCAGGCGCCCCTGCAGGCCGGCCCGGGCGGCTGCGCGGGGCAGAAGCTCGGGGCTCAGGCGCTGGGCCGGCAGCGGCAGGCCGGTGGTCAGCATGACCCGGCTGGCGGGTTTCTGGTGCAGTACACACAGGCTCAACAGACTATCCAGCAGGGGATCGTCATGCTGACTGCGTGGATCGTGGCTGAGTTGGACTCGACTGACTTCGGATTCCACGCGGCTCTTCATCCTTGTGGTGGGTGGGGTGGGTGTGCCGCCGTTCAGGCTGGCTCACCCTGGCGTTCAATGGCGCTGCCAGGCAGTGGTCATGAGGCTACGGCACTCTGGCGCTTGGGCAACCGGCCAATGGTCGCCTTGAATCGGTATTGAGTAAACAATTCTACGGTCTTCATTCCTGGCAGACGATGCTGAGTGGTGGATGTTTCATTTTTGATCCAGTCAGCATCCAGCCCGAATTAATTTGCAGCATAGCCTGCCATCCGTCTGGCGGCAGAGGAGTTGTCGGTATCGACTTGTAGCTTGTCAATAAACAGGCGCTTATTTGTTGACGTCATTCGGTAACTAATTAGGCAAAATTTATTATTGGAAAGCAGGTCGTTGACAGGCTTTGGCTCGACAATCGACTACGTTTTCTCATTTTCGGGCTGGCAGTATTTGCGCAGTGGTTCGCTATCTCTTTGATCTACGGCAAATCGGGCACCTGATTGTGCAGCGGTGCGGGCTGCTGGCTCCGTGAGCTATCGTATGGCCGCGCTTTTGCCTGGCCTCCCGATCAAAGTCTGGCTGCCTTCAGGCAAGGTTTGTGCTTGTAACCAGGCAATGACCCGAGCGAGGGAAAGTGACTTGGTTATTGACGCTTGAATCTTTGACAGCTGCCGATGAGCGGTTGTCCAGTCGTATTCTTTGCGGTTACCTAGGCACGAGGAAAGCTGCTGAAAGTACTCACTGAAGACGCTTGGGATGATGTACGACACTTATCCTGAAGAAACGCATGGTTAAGATTCGAATATCAATGTGACATTACATTGCTGATTGTTTAGGATGGCAATGTATAAGGTCAATAGTTTGGCATTTGGTTAATTCCAAAAAGTTATAGACGGAATATTGACGCCAATAAACGTCTAGAGATCATCGACATAGTTCCGCCTGAAGTGGTCTGCAAGTGCCGCTCTGGCAGGGAAGTACCCATCGGGTCACACGGAGAGTCCAATGAGCAGCGTTGTAGCCATCGTCAAAAGTATTGTCGGCCAGGTTATTGCGGTATCCCCAGAGGGCATTCGGCGTGTTCTGATCGAAGGGGACCGCCTGCTGGCCGGTGAAGAAGTGCTCACCGGCCCGGGTGGTGCAGTTACTTTGGAGCTGGCCGATGGCCGTCTGCTCGACCTGGGTCGTGATAGCCAGTGGAGCGCCGATGCGCCAGACAGCAGCACCGACCTGAGCCAGGCGACCGCACAGGCCGCGCCGTCGGTGGAGGAGCTGCAACAGGCGATCGCTGCCGGTGTCGACCCGACTACCGAACTTGAAGCGACTGCGGCTGGCCCATCATCGGCGGGCGGTGGTGGTGCACTGGGCGGTGGCCACAGCTTTGTCATGCTCGAAGAAACCGCGGGCCGGGTCGACCCTACCGTCGGCTTCCCGACTGACGGGCTGGGCTTTGCTGCCGTGCTCGATGGCGAAGAGGTTGGCGTGCTGGATACCACCAGCAACAACCAGGTAACTACGCCGACGACGGATACCAGCGTTGCTACCGACCTGGTTCTTGGCGCTACCCCGTCCATCAGCGAAGCGGGTGGTGTAATCGTTTATACCGCTACGGTTGGCCAGGCACCGAGCACCAACCTGGTGGTTACCCTTTCCAATGGGGCCGTAATCGTCATTCCGGCCGGGCAGACCTCGGGCAGCGTCAACGTCGTGGTTCCGGCAAACGATACCCCGTATATCGACGGGGACCAGATTTCGGCGACCGTAACGGGCACCACCGGGGGCGGTGGGCTGACGGTGACCGTGCCGCAAACACCTGCGGTTACCCAGGTTACCGATACCATCGACACTACCACCGCGACTCTGACCGCTTCGCCAAGCGTGACTGAAGGCGGCGTCATCACCTACACCGTGACCCTGAGCAACCCGGCGCAGACCCCGGTGACAGTAACCCTGTCCAACGGCCAGACCATTACCATCGAAGCTGGCAAGACCCAGGGCAGCGTTGACTTCCAGACCCCGGCCAACGACGTCTACAACAACGGCTCTACCGTCAGCGTCACCATCGAGGGCGCCACGGGCGGCAACTTCGAGCAGCTGACGCCGAATCCGACTCCGGCTCAGACCACGATCAACGACTCGGTCGACAACACCACCGCGACCCTGACGGCGAGCCCGTCGGTGACCGAAGGTGGCGTCATCACCTACACCGTGACCCTGAGCAATCCGGCTCAAACCCCGGTGACCGTAACCCTGTCCAATGGCCAGACCATTACCGTCGAAGCTGGCAAGACCCAGGGCAGTGTTAACTTCCAGACCCCGGCCAACGACGTCTACAACAACGGCTCGACCGTCAGCGTCACCATCGAGGGTGCCACGGGTGGCAACTTCGAGCAGTTGGTGCCGAATCCGACCCCAGCTCAGACCACCATCAACGACTCGATCGACACCACCACCGCGACCCTGACGGCGAACCCGTCGGTAACCGAAGGCGGCGTCATCACCTACACCGTGACCCTGAGCAACCCGGCCCAGTCGCCAGTGACCGTGACCCTGTCCAATGGCCAGACCATCACCGTCGAAGCCGGCAAGACCCAGGGCAGCGTCGATTTCCAGACTCCGGCTAACGACGTCTACAACAACGGTTCAACTGTCAGCGCCACGATTACCGGTGCGACCGGTGGCAACTTCGAGCAGTTGGTGCCGAATCCGACTCCAGCTCAGACCACCATCAACGACTCGATCGACACCACCACCGCGACCCTGACGGCGAGCCCGTCGGTGACCGAAGGTGGCGTCATCACCTACACCGTGACCCTGAGCAATCCGGCTCAAACCCCGGTGACCGTGACCCTGTCCAATGGCCAGACCATTACCGTCGAAGCCGGTAAAACCCAGGGCAGTGTTGACTTCCAGACCCCGGCCAACGACGTCTACAACAACGGCTCGACCGTCAGCACCACGATTACCGGTGCGACCGGCGGTAACTTCGAGCAGTTGGTGCCGAATCCGACTCCAGCTCAGACCACCATCAACGACTCGATCGACACCACCACCGCGACCCTGACGGCGAGCCCGTCGGTGACCGAAGGTGGCGTCATCACCTACACCGTGACCCTGAGCAACCCGGCTCAAACCCCGGTGACCGTAACCCTGTCCAATGGCCAGACAATTACCGTCGAAGCCGGCAAGACCCAGGGCAGCGTTGACTTCCAGACCCCGGCCAACGACGTTTACAACAACGGCTCGACCGTCAGCGTAACCATCGAAAGCGCCACAGGCGGCAACTTCGAGCAGCTGACCCCGAACCCGACACCAGCTTCGACTGTGATCAGTGACAGTATCGATACTGTCACCGTAAGCATCGTCAGCAATGGCAATGTGACCGAAGACCAGCAGCCTTCCTTCACCGTGAAAGTAAGCCAGGCACTGGACCGTCCTCTGACTGTCACTTTGTCCAACGGCGACACCGTGACTATCGAAGCTGGCAAGACCGAAGTCGAGTACAAGACCTCGGCCCAGGGTGATGACGTAATCAAAGACGCTGGCTCTGTCACCCTCAGCGTCACAGACGCTACCGTATCGGGTGCCACTTTCGAGAAGCTGGACCTTGGTGGGCCGGCGACCGTTGAAATCTCGGACACCATCAGTGAAGTCGTCGCTACTCTGACCGTCGACAAGGCCTCCGTAGCCGAGGGTGGCCAGGTGACCTACACCGTCACCCTGACCAACACGCAGGGTCTGCCTGTTACTCAGCACGGCGCGTTGACCTTCACTCTGAGTGATGGGACGAAAGTCACCATCCCGGCCAACAACGCGTCGGGTACCGCGACCATCACGGTCGCCGATGACGTTTATGTCGGTGGTCAGGCGGCTATCGCGAACAAGCTGGAATCCGTATCGGGTGCGGACAGCTTCGAGAAGCTGACGCTCAGCGGTGATACCGTCACCACCTCCGTAACCGACGAGCCAGGCTCCGGCATTCCGGGTACTGGTAACCAGGGCGATCTGGTACAGGTCACCATCACCGCCGACCAGCCCTCGGTGGCTGAGAACCTCAAGCCGACCTTCACCGTACGCATCAATGCCCCATTGGAACACGACCTGGTCGTGACCCTGAGCAACAATGCCCAGGTCACCATCAAGGCTGGCGATATCAGCGCGCCGTATACTCACGACGCGCAGGGCGATGATGTCTATAACGACGCCGGCCAGATCAGTCTGGGCGTCGAGTCGGCGGCAGATGTCGACGGGCGAGTCTTCGAGAACCTGCAGCTGGGCGGTCCCGCTTCGGTCGAGGTGACCGATACCATCAGCGAAGTGGTGGCCAAGCTGACGGCCACCGAGTCCGTCACCGAAGGTGGCGAGATCACCTACACCGTCACGCTGACCAGCAAAGACGGCTTGCCGCTCAACAGCCACTCGACGCTGTACTTCACCCTCAGTGATGGCAAGACCGTTGTTGTGGTACCGGCCAACAGCACCACCGGTTCGATCACCGTGACCGCGCCGGACAACGTATACGTGGGCGCCAATGCGCCAGTGGTCAACGCGATCGACTCGGTCAGCGGTGCAGACGCGTGGAAGTTCGAAAAACTGACCTTGGACAAGACCGAAGTCAGCACAACGGTGACTGACGAGCCCGGAACCCCAGGCCCTGGCGGCGATATCGTCAAGGTCACCATCGAGGCCAATCAGGAGTCGGTCTTCGAGAACCAGAACCCGACCTTCACCGTGAAGATCAACACCGTTCTGGCGCACGATCTGGTCGTGACCCTGAGCAACAATGCCCAGGTCACTATCAAGGCGGGCGAAACCAGCGTGCAGTACACCCACGCCGAGCAGGGTGAAGACGTTTATCAGGATGCTGGCGAAATCAGCGTGGGCCTCAAGTCGGCGGCCGATACCGCAGGCAGCAGCTTCGAAAACCTGCAATTGGGCGGCGATGCGTCGGTGAAAGTAACCGACACCATCAACGAAGTGGTGGCCAAGCTGACGGCCACCGAGTCCGTCACCGAAGGTGGCGAGATTACCTACACCGTCACGCTGACCAGCAAAGACGGCCTGCCGATCAATAGCCACTCGACGCTGTATTTCACCCTCAGCGACGGCAAGACAGTTGTTGTAGTGCCGGCCAACAGCACCACCGGCTCGATCACCGTGACCGCGCCGAATGACATCTATGTAGGCGCTCAGCCTGTCGTCAATGCGATCGACTCGGTCAGCGGTGCAGATGCGTGGAAGTTTGAAAAGCTGACCCTGGACAAGACAGAGATCAGCACCACCGTCACAGACGGACCAGACTCTGAGGACACCACCTTCCTGACCCTGTCTGCTACGCCGACAGTGGCCGAAGGCGGCAAGATCACCTACACCGCCACCTTGACCAACAAGGCCGGTACTGACCTGGTGATCAAGCTGAGCAACGGTGAAACCATCACCATCGCCGCTGGCTCGAAAGAAGCGTCGATCACCATCGATGCCCCAAGCGACGACGTCTACGTCGATGCCGAAGACCTGAGCGTGACCGTCACCGGCACCACCGGTGGTGACTTCGAGAAGCTGGACGTCAGCA
>NZ_NEIR01000027.1:0-22962 GCF_002112825.1 Pseudomonas sp. B5(2017) | reverse complement strand
AAGGGCTGCGTAGCAGCCCCAGGTTTCAGCGTCGCTGCAGAAATTGCCGGGGCCGCTTTGCGGCCCTTTCGCGACACAAGGCCGCTCCTACAAGAACGTGGTCCACCGGCCGAGGGTGGATGCTGGCAGGTGGCGAGATCTGACGATCTGTGCGGCCATAAAGGATTTGGCAATCTCACGCGATCCCTTGTAGGAGCGGCCTTGCGTCGCGAAAGGGCTGCGCAGCAGCCCCAGGTTTCAGCGTCGCTGCAGAGATTGCCGGGGCCGCTTTGCGGCCCTTTCGCGACACAAGGCCGCTCCTACAAGAACGTGGTCCACCGGCCGAGGGTGGATGCTGGCAGGTGGCGAGATCTGACGATCTGTGCGGCCATAAAGGATTTGGCAATCTCACGCGATCCCTTGTAGGAGCGGCCTTGCGTCGCGAAAGGGCTGCGCAGCAGCCCCAGGTTTCAGCGTCGCTGCAGAGATTGCCGGGGCCGCTGTGCGGCCCTTTCGCGTCACAAGGCCGCTCCTACAAGGGCCGCGTCAGCCAGTAAGGTCGTGGGTCAGGCGCAGGCAGCGGTCATTCTTGGCGACAGGTGTATCCCGGCAATCATGCAGCGCACCGAGCCCCCTGCCATTTCGATGGTCGGTACATCGAGTGGCACCAGCCGCGCCGAGAGTTCGATGCGCTGGCGCTGTTCGCCGGTCAGGCTGTCGAAGGCCTTGCGTGACAGCGCCAGGATGCGCCCATCACGCCCGGACAGTTCGATGGCATTGCCGGCGAACTGGCTGATCTGCCGGTTGCTCAGGTCGATCACATCGCGGCCCGACTCAAGCAGGCGCATGCGCACTTCCTCGGCCCGCGCCTTGTTGGTGAAGGTGCCAAAGCCCACCAGCGCAAACTCCGTCGCCACGCACATCAGCACATTGGTGTGGTAGATCGGCGTGCCTTGTTCATCGGCGGTGTCGAACACCATCGGCTCGAAGTTGAAGTGCGTACTGAAGCGCTCCAGGGCAATCGGGTCGGCGCGGTTGGAGCGCGCGGTATAGGCCACCCGCGACAGGTGGTCGAAGACCATGGCGCCGGTCCCTTCAAGGAACAGTTCGTCCTGCTCCAGCCCCGAATAGTCGATCACATCCTGCACCCGGTACTCGTGCTTGAGCATCTCGATCACATCGGCGCGCCGTTCGCGGCGGCGGTTGCGCGAGTACATCGAGTAGATCGCGATGTGCCCCCCAGGGTGGGTGGAGAACCAGTTGTTGGGGAATACCGAGTCGGGGGTGTTGTGCTCGCCAAAGTCGTCGAACAGATGCACCCGCACGCCCTCGGCCTCGAGCCGGCCGGCAGCCTGGGTGACTTCATCGCGTGCCACCTCGGCCAGGGCCTGGGCGGCGATGTCGGGGTTGCTGCGCTGGAACGAGTTGTCGGCTGCGGTTTCCGGGTTGGGGGTGAAGGCATGCGGCCTGACCATGACCACTGCTGCAGGTGCCTGAATGGAACGCGTTGGAAATGCCATGTGAAATACCAGGTTGGGAGCAGGGTTAGGCAACGCGTCGGATGCGGCTTTTGGCAGCTCGACCGCGGGTATGGCTGAACAGGTCCTTGGGGTCATCCTCCACCCAAGGCACCAGGTCGATCTTGCTGCCCATGCCGCGTTTTTCGGCTTGCTGTAGTACGTACCGTAGTACGGTGTAATCTTCCAGGGCGAAGCCCACCGAGTCGAACACGGTGACCTGGGCGTCACTCTGGCGGCCCTCTGTCTCGCCGCGCAGCACACGCCACAGGTCGACCACCGGGAAGTCCGCCGGCAACTGCTGGATATCACCTTCGATGCGGGTTTGCGGCTCGTATTCGACGAACACCCGGGCGCTGCGCAGCACATCGGCATGCAGTTCGGTCTTGCCCGGGCAGTCGCCACCCACGGCATTCAGGTGCATGCCGGGCTCGAGCATGTCGGGGGTGATGATGGTGGCGTAGGCCTTGTCGGCGGTCACCGTGGTGATGATGTCCACGCCTTTCACCGCTTCTGCCACCGAACCGGCGCGGCGTATGGTCAGGCCGCTGTATTCCTTGAGGTTGGCGATCAGCTTGGCGGTGGCCAGCGGGTCGGTGTCGTAGGCGACGATTTCTTCGATGCCCAGGTGTTTGTGGAAGGCCAGTGCCTGGAATTCGCTTTGCGCACCGTTGCCGATCAGCGCCATCTTGCGCGAGTTCGGCCGGGCCAGCGCCTGCGCTGCCATCAGCGAGGTGGCCGCAGTGCGCAGGGCGGTGGCGATGGTCAGTTCGGACAGCAGCACCGGGTAGCCTGTGTCGACATCGGCCAGCACGCCGAAGGCCATCACCGTATGCAGGTCGCGGGCGGTGTTGGCCGGGTGGCCATTGACGTATTTGAAGGCATAACGGCTGTTGTCGGCGACCGGCATCAGTTCGATCACGCCGACTTCCGAATGGCTGGCAACACGCGCGGATTTATCAAACTCCTGCCAGCGTTTGTAATCTTCGCGAATAGCTGCGGCCAGTTCGCCAATGAACGGCGCTACGCCAATGTCATGTACCAAGTCCGACATGGTTGGAACATCAATGAAATACGTCATGCTCTTGCACCTTATTATTGCGCTTTCACCCCAGTGGCCTGCGGGGTGAACGCTTGAGATTGTTGAAGTGGCGTGAACATTTTGATGAAAGGTTGCGTCAAGATGAAGAGAGCAGGTTGCCAGTTTCATCAACTTTCTAGACAATCTGCCACCCCAAAATAGCAATCTGATTATTTGGCAGGCATCCATGGATACTATCGATCGGGAACTGATTGCGCTGTTGCGGGACAACGCGCGCACCCCCGTGCTGACCCTGGCGAAGAAGCTCAAGGTAGCCAGGGCAACCGTGCAAAACCGCATCACCCGGCTCGAAGAGCAGGGCGTGATCATCGGCTACACGGTACGCCTGCGCTCCGATGCGCTGGAGCAGGGTGTGCGGGCCATCACCAGCATCGGCATCAGCGGCCACCACGCCGCAGAGGTCAAGCACGCGCTGCGTGGGCATCCCAACGTGGTGGCCATCCATACCACCAATGGCCGCTGGGACCTGATGGCTGAGCTGCGTGCCGACACCCTCGAGGCCTTCGACCGGGCGTTGAACACCATCCGCTCGATACCGCACATCGAAAACACCGAGACCAGCATCCTGCTCTCGACCTACAAGATGTGACCGCTGGGTCAGGCCTTGTGACAGGTGCATTGTGCAAACTGTCACCCAGGCTTTTCACACTGCACAAAATCCCTTTGGCTGTGTGCATTCTGTAGCGTTCCGCTTGACCCGGGCCGCTGGCAGAATGAAACGGCTTTCGCGGGACTGTATCGGGCGCGCCACTCTGGTGCGTTTCAATAGAATAAGTAAGCCCGCTGCGAAGTTGCATCGGGAACTGTTCTTCATCTGTCTCAATACCCACGCTTCGACAGTATTGAATGACTAAAAGCCTGCACTTGAGTACCAACTAACTGGTGCGGTGCGGGGCGCTGAGGTTTTACAAAAAAAGAATAAGAGGTCAGCTATGCAGCAAACGTGCAACGCGCAAAGCGCAGTTCCGGAAGATGGCCGCGTGCTCAAGCGCCGGCTGGAAAACCGGCATATCCAGCTTATTTCGATCAGTGGCGCAATTGGCACCGGCCTGTTCATGGGCTCGGGCAAGATCATTGCGCTGTCCGGCACGTCGATCATCCTGGTGTACGCCATCATCGGCTTTTTCGTGTTCTGCGTCATGCGGGCCATGGGCGAGATGCTGCTGGCCAACCTGCAGATGGACTCGTTCGCCGACCTGGTGCACAACTATCTGGGGCCAAGGGCCGGTTACATCCTCAGCTGGTCATACTGGCTGAGTTGGGTGGTCGCGGCGGTGGGCGATGTGGTGGTCGTGGCGGGGTTCGTGCAGTACTGGTACCCGGATGTGCCCACCTGGCTACCGGCATTCGCCACCATGTTCCTGCTGCTGGGGCTGAACATGCTGGCGGTGAAAGCGTTTGGCGAGGTGGAGTTCTGGTTCGGCCTGATCAAGATCGTGGCCATCGTGCTGCTGGTGGTAACCGGCCTGGTGATGGTCGCCACGTCCTACACCTCGCCGGCCGGGGTGACTGCCTCGTTCAGCCATCTGGTGGCCCCGGGCGTGGTCATGCCGCATGGCATCCTCGGCTTTCTCGCCGGGTTCCAGATCGCCATATTCTCCTTCGTCGGTACCGAGCTGATCGGCACTGCAGCCGCGGAGGCCAAGGACCCGGAGCGGACCTTGCCCAAGGCCATCAATACCATCCCGGTACGTATCCTGCTGTTCTACATCTGCTCGCTGGTGTGCATCATCAGTGTCATCTCCTGGGCCAATGTGCCGGCCAATCGCAGCCCGTTCGTCGAACTGTTCCTGCTGGGCGGGTTGCCCGCTGCCGCTGGCATCATCAACTTCGTGGTGCTGACCTCTGCGGCCTCGTCGGCCAACAGTGGCGTGTACTCCGGCTCGCGGATGCTCTACGGCCTGTCGCACCAGCAGCAGGCGCCGGTGGCGTTCGGGCGGTTGTCGGGCTCGGGTACGCCGGTGCGCGCGCTGGTGTTCTCGGGGGTGTGCATGGCGATCGCACTGACGCTGCTGTTCGTGATCCCCGAGGTGATGACCGTGTTCACCCTGGTGTCGACCATTTCCGCGGTGATGATCATCGTTACCTGGTCGCTGATCCTGCTGTCCTACTTCGCCTATCGCCGACAGGATCCGCAGGCGCATGAGCAGTCGACGTTCAAGCTGCCTGGTGGCAAGGTCACCGCTGCGCTGTCGCAGCTGTTTCTGATCTTCATGCTGTGCCTGCTGGCGCTGGAGCCGGACACCCGCACCGCGCTGTACGTGATGCCGCTGTGGTACGCAGGCCTGTTGCTGGCCTATCGGCGCAGGGCCAGGGCTTGCTCCCAGCCGCAGACAGCCACGGCGGCCTGACGCCTCGGCTTGCACCGGCCCTTGCAGGAGCGGCCTTGTGTCGCGACAGGGCTGCAAAGCAGCCCCAGAAATTTGTGCATCTGCGCTGAGCCTTGGGGCTGCCTTGCAGCCCTATCGCGACACAATGCCGCTCCTACAGCGTGAACCGATCATGCGGTGGGCAAGTTGTCGCGCAGCCAGTCCACCAGCCGCAGAATGGTCGGGGTAGTGGTGCGCCCGTGAGGCACCACCAGGTAATAGGCCTCACGCGGCCGCACCACCAGGTCGGTCAGGCGCACCAGTTCGCCGGACGCCAGCAGGTGGTCGAGCATGCGCCCCCAGCCCAGTGCCACGCCATGCCCATGCAGTGCGCCCTGGATGGTGTCGGTATACAGCTGGCAGCGCAGGTTGTAGTGCAGCTTCGGCGGGTTGCCGCCCAGTGCGCGGAACCAGGTGGGCCAGGTCATCCAGCCTTCGGTGGTGGCATCGGCGTCCAGCAGGTCGGCCCGGTACAGCGCCTCCAGCGAGTCCGGCAGCGGGTTGTGCGCCAGCCAGGCTGGCGAGCACACCGGGAAGATCTCTTCATCGAACAGGTGCAGGGCAATGCCGTCTTCCCAGCGGCCATTGCCATAGCGCACCAGCAGGTCGACATCGTGGTTGCGCAGGTCGCCGGTGAACATCTGCGTGGCCAGGCGCAGGCGCACCTGGGGCAGGGCGCTGCGCAGGCTGCCCAGGCGCGGCATCACCCGCAACTGGGAGAAGGTGGCGGTGGAGCTGAGCACCAGTACCTGTTCGCTGTCGCCTTCGCTGAGGCGGTCGAAGACCGAGGCGATCTTCTGCATGGAATCGGAAACCACCGCGTACAGCGCCTGGCCCTCGCTGGTCAGGCGGATGCCGCGGTGCAGGCGCTGGAACAGTTGGCGGCCGAGGTTTTCTTCAAGCTGCCTGACCTGCTTGCTGACCGCGGCCTGGGTGACGCCCAGCTCCTGGGCAGCCAGGGTGAAACTGGTGTGACGGGCTACAGCTTCGAATTCGAGCAGCGCGGTCATCGACGGGATGATGCGCCGGTAGCCTTTATGCGTGTTGTCGTTTTCTTGTGTTTTCATGTGACGTCCTGGCCAGGCGCGGCGCGCTGGTCCGCGCCGCGCGGGCACCGTGGCAGAAAAAGCGCGATGGCGGTAGCCCGGAAGGGCCGTGATGCTGCCGGTGGAAACTGTCTTGCGCAAATCTGAAGGCTTGTGCAAATCCCTGTGGGAGCGGGTTTACCCGCGAACACCGGCGCAGCCGGTGCCATCCACCGCGTTGGATTCTTCGCGGCTGAAGCCGCTCCCACAGGGTGCGCGGACCGCTTGCGAATCAGTTCACTGGCCTTGAGAGCGGCGCGATCGGAGTGGCAGCTCGGCTTGTCGGCGATAGGGCCGTGCAGGCATTTCAAGGCTGGCGCTCGGCCACCGCCCGCAAGGTCCGCAATGTCACCACGGGTGCATCCACCACAAACCGGTTGGCCAGCCACCCCGGCACATCCCCCGCAGGGTCGGCCTGCAGTTGGTAGGTCACTTCGGTCTTGCGCTCACCCAGCGGTTTCATCCGCCACTCGCCGCTGAGGTGCTGCACGCGGATCAGCCCCTTTACCTTGGGGATCCTGCCTGGCTCGGCGCTCAGGTGGCGCAGCAGCGTGCCGTCGTCCAGGCGTTCGGTGGTGACCTTCAGCACGATGTCCCGCGGCATCGTCGGCCACGGCAGGTTGGTGGTCAGGTACACCCAGGTGTTTTCGTCCTGTACATCCAGCAAGCGCATCTCGGCGCAGGCGTACAGCCACTTGCAGGCCACCCGCAGGTTCTCTTGCAGGTCGGTGAGCGTGCGCACGCTGGCTTTCATGGTGCTGACACCACGGAATTGCTGGTAGGGCGAGTCGGGGGCGGCGCTCAGGTAAACGCGGATGCCTTCGCGGTCGTAGGCCAGGTTCCAGTCATCGGCGGCTGGGGCGGGGGTGCAGAGCAGCAGGACGGCGAGCAGCAGGCAGCGGTTCATGGCTGGTACCGCGCGGGAGGTGGGTGTTTCAGTATGCGCGGCAAACAGAAAGCCCGCCAGGTTGGCGGGCTTGCGGGCATCAGCCTGGGCTTAACGCTTAGGGTTGAGCGTCAGGTGCACGTGACGGTTCACGTCCTTGTACAGCAGGTAGCTGAACTTGCCTGGGCCGCCGGCGTAGCAGGCTTGCGGGCAGAAGGCGCGCAGCCACATGAAGTCGCCGGCTTCCACTTCGACCCAGTCCTGGTTCAGGCGGTACACCGCCTTGCCTTCCAGCACGTACAGGCCGTGTTCCATCACGTGGGTCTCGGCGAACGGGATCACGCCGCCCGGCTGGAAGGTGACGATGTTCACGTGCATGTCGTGGCGCATGTCGGCCATGTCGACGAAGCGGGTGGTGACCCAGCGGCCTTCGGTGCCCGGCATCTCGATGACGGTGGCGTTGTCACGGTGGGTGACGAACGACTCGGGAACGTCCAGGCCTTCGACCTTCTGGTAGTGCTTGCGCAGCCAGTGGAAGGTGACGTTGGACTTGCTGTTGTTGCGCAGGCTCCACTCGGCGCCCGGGGCCAGGAAGGCGTAGCCGCCCGGTACCAGGGTGTGGTGCTTGCCTTCGACGGTGATGTCCAGTTCGCCTTCGACGATGAACACCACGGCTTCGGCGTTCGGGTCCAGCTCAGGGCGCTCGCTGCCGCCTTCCGGGGCCACTTCGACGATGTACTGGGAGAAGGTTTCGGCAAAACCGGTCAGCGGGCGGGCGATGACCCACATGCGCATCTTGTCCCAGAACGGCAGGTGGCTGGTGACGATGTCACGCATCACGCCCTTGGGGATGACGGCATAGGCTTCGGTGAACATGGCACGGTCAGTCAGCAGCTCGGTCTGAGCCGGGTGCCCACCGTGGGGGGCGAAGTACGAATGGTTCGACATGGACGATCTCGACTTGTTGTTCTCTCCCCATGCCGTGAACCGCACCGGCCGGTGCGGCGCAGGGGATGTGGCGACAGAATAGGGTCGAGTGTGTGCCATCCACAAATTAAATGTTGGAATACCCGGTATTTGCCGGCTGAATGCGAACCTGCTGGCCAGCGTGGCCTTCCGGCAAGCGGTCGCCCTGGCCGAACAGCTTGTGGCGCAAGGTGCCTTCGGCATAACTCAGCGGGTAGCGGCCACGGCGTTGCAGCTCCGGCACCAGCAGCTCGACCACATTTGCCAGGTCGTCCGGTTGCACTGCGTAGGTCAGGTTGAAACCATCGATGCCGGTCTGGTCCAGCCAGCTTTCCAACTGGTCGGCCACCTCGCTGGCAGCACCCACCAGCACCGGGCCACGGCCGCCCAGGCCAACGAACTCGGCAGCCTCGCGCACGGTCCAGCGGCGGTTCGGGTCGGCGGCGGTGAAGGCGGCCAGGGCCGCGCGGCCGGCATCGTTCTCGACGTATTCGATGGGCGCATCGGGGTCGAGGCCGGCAAAGTCGATGCCGGTCCAGCCCGACAGCAGCGCCAGGGCGGCGTCAAGGTCGACATAACGGCGGTATTCGGCGAAGCGCGCCTCGGCCTCCTCCCGGGTAGGGGCGACGATCAACAGCGCCTGGGCGTAGATCAGCACCTCGTCCCGGCCACGCCCGGCCACCTCGCTGGCCTGGCGGATGCCGTCGGCGTAGCGGCGCAGTACCGTGGGCGTCGGCCCGCTGATGAACACGCATTCGGCGTGCCGCGCCGCGAACTGCTGGCCGCGTGCCGAAGCACCGGCCTGGAACAGCACCGGCGTGCGTTGCGGCGAAGGTTGGCACAGGTGCATGCCCGGCACCTGGAAGTGCTCGCCCACATGGTTGATGGGGTGCACCCGGGTGGGTTCGATATAGCGCCCGCTGTCACGCTCCAGCAGCACCGCATCGTCGTCCCAGCTTTTCTCCCAGAGCTTGTACAGCACCTGCAGGTATTCCTCGGCCAGGTCATAGCGCTGGTCGTGGCCCAGCTGGCGCGCCAGGCCCAGGTTGCGCGCGGCACTGTCGAGGTAGCCGGTGACGATGTTCCAGCCGACCCGGCCATTGCTCAGGTGGTCGAGCGTCGACATGCGCCGGGCGAACGGGTAGGGGTGTTCGTAGGTGAGCGAGAAGGTGACGCCGAAGCCCAGGTGCTCGGTAACCCCGGCCATGGCCGGCACCAGCAGCAGCGGGTCGTTGACCGGCACCTGCACACCACCGCGCAGGGCGGCTTCGGGGCCGCCCTGGTAGACGTCGTAGATGCCCAGCACATCGGCGATGAACAGGGCATCGAACAGGCCGCGTTCGAGCAGGCGGGCCAGGTCGGTCCAGTAGCCCAGGCGGTTGAAGGCCACGCTGGTGTTGCGCGGGTGGCGCCACAGGCCGGGGGACTGGTGGCTGGCGGCATTCATGCTGAAGGCGTTGAAGCGAATCGGGCGGGGCATGGTGGGCGCGCTCCGCTCAAGGCAATACGGAAGCCGGGTAGACCGCGTCGGCCACCTGCAGCTTGCGTGGAATCAGGCCCAGGCCCTGGAAGGTATCGGCCAGCTTCTGTTGCTCGGCAACGATCTGCGGGGTAATGGCCACGGCGTTGTAGTTGCGCCGCTCGCTGGCCACTTGCAGCACGTTGGCGTTGATCCCCAGTTGCGGGGCCAGCAGCGCGGCAACTTCCGCAGGCTTGGCATTGGCCCACTGGCTGACCTTGCCCAGTTCGGCGAAGAAGGTCTTCAGCAAGGCGCGATGCTGGTCGGCGAAGCTGGCGGTGGACAGGTAGAAGGTGCGGTTGTTGGACAGGCCGCTGCCGTCGCGCAGGTTCTTCAGGCCCGGCTGGCTTTCTGCCGCGGCGAGGAACGGGTCCCACAGGGTCACGGCCTGGACGCTGCCCGATTGCAGGGCAGCCACGGCATCGGCGGCGTTGTTGACGTAGGCTGGGGTGATGTCCTGGTAGCTGAGGCCGGCCTGTTCCAGGGCAACGGCCAGCAGGTACTGGGCGTTCCAGCCGCGGCCGGTGGCCACGCGCTTGCCCTTGAGGTCTTGCACGCTGGCCAGGTGGTCCTGCTCGCGCACCACCAGGCCGATGCCGCGTGGGTAGGGTTGCTCGGCGGCCAGGTACACCACCGGCTTGCCTGCGGCCTGGGCGAACACCGAGGGTGCGTCGGCGGCATGGCCGAGGTCGATGGCGCCGGTGCTCAAGGCTTCGAGCAACTGCGGGCCGGCGGCGAACTCGTGCCAGCTGACTTTCACGCCTTGCGGTGCCAGGGCCTTCTCCAGGGCGCCGCTGCCCTTGAGGATGTTGATGCTGTTGAACTTCTGGTAACCGATGCGCAAGGTCCTGGCCTCGTCGGCCAGGGCTTGGGACCAGGGCAACAGGGTACTGGCGACACTGGCCAGCAAGCCGCCGATCAACAGGCGGCGCAGGGGGGAGAAGGCACGGGCGGGCATGGGCATTGCTCCTTGATCTGGAAGGGAAACGATGTGCCCAGACTAAGGAGGTGGCGTTTGGCTTTCAATTTTTATATTCCTGTTTGTTAGATTGTTTTGTTATTTTTATATCCTTTTGTTTTGTAATGGTTGGTCCATTTCGACATTTTTTTCACATTCGCTTGCTAGGCTCCCCGGCATTCCCGAGGAGCCCTACATGTCGCACATCCTGCGCAAGCGCAGCACCCGCATCGCCTTGGCCGCCACCGCCGGCCTGCTCACGGCCACCCTGGGCTTCTTTGCCTGGCAGAGTTTCTACCCGGTCCAGGCCGCCTCCGGCTGGGGCGTCGAGGTGCTGCACCGCGACGTGACCAAGGCCGCGTCGCTGTTGCCGCAAGCCGATGGCAGCCTGCTGGTCAGCCGCGAACTGGACGATGGCCGTGGCAGCATCCTCAGGATCACCGCCCAAGGTGATCGGGTGGTGGTCATCGACAACCTGTCCAAGCCCGACGGCATGGTGGCGGCGCAGGGAGGCTGGGTGTTCAGCCAGGAAGGCGGGTTTGCCCCGGTCAGCCTGGCCCGCGATGGCCAGGTCACGCGGCTGTTCGATGGCGAGAGCGTGCAGGGCCTGTGGAACGACGGCGAGCACCTGTACGCCATCGAGGACCGCAAGGGCAATGGCCGTTTGATGCGCTATGACTGGCGCAGCGGCCAGCTCGATGTGCTGCGCTCCGGCCTGACCGAAACCGAAGGCCTGACCCGCTGCAGCGACGGGCGTCTGCTGTATACCGAAAAGGCCAACGGCAAGGTCCGCGCCTTGTCCGACGATGGCCGGGACCCGGTGGTGGTCGATGGCCTGCGCAACCCGACGTTCCTGTTCTGCGACCAGCGCGGCCTGTGGATCAGCGAAGACAACACTCACCGGGCCCGGCTGCTGCGCATCGGCGCCGACGGCACGCGGCAGACCGTGCTGTCGTTCCTCAAGGCGCCGCAGTCGATCGTTGCCGATGGCAAGGGCGGCTACCTGCTGGCCGAAGGCGGGCGCAACCGCGTGCTGCACCTGACCCCGCCGCTGGAACGCAATACCGCCCAGCGCGACTGACCCTGCGCCTGGCTGGGCAGGCGCCGTTTGCGGGTGGGCAGCCGCCGCGGGTGATGGCTACCCGACCAACAGCGCGCTTCCCTGCATGGCCGCGCTCGCGGATAATCCCTCCATTCCAATAAACAGCCTGTGAGTGGGTATGAGTGATTCCGTAGTCAGCCTCGGCCAGCCTGAAACCGAAGGGGGGCGCAAGACGCGCAAGAACAACCCCGAGAAAACGCGCGAGGACATCCTCCAGGCCGCCATCAACGAGTTCGTCCAGCAAGGGCTGGCCGGTGCCCGCGTCGACGCCATTGCCGAGCGCACCGCCACCTCCAAGCGCATGATCTACTACTACTTCGGCAGCAAGGAGCAGCTGTACTGCGAGTGCCTGATCAAGCTGTACGGCGACATCCGCAAGACCGAGCAAAGCCTGGACCTGGAGTCGCTGCCGGCCGAGCAGGCGATTCGCCGGCTGGTGGAGTTCACCTTCGATCACCACGACCGCAACGTCGATTTCGTGCGGATCATCTGCACCGAAAACATCCACTACGGCGAGTACGTCAAGCAGTCGCCGGCGATTCGCGAAATGAGCAGCCTGGTGCTCGAGGCCCTGGGCAGTACCTTGCGCCGTGGGGTGCAGGAAGGTGTGTTCCGCGCCGGCATCGAGGTCATCGACCTGCACATGCTGATGAGCTCGTTCTGCTTCTACCGGGTGTCGAACCGCCACACCTTTGGCGAGATCTTCCAGATCGACCTGTCCGATGAGCAGGTCAAGCTGCGTCACAAGGCCATGATCTGTGATGCGGTGTTGCGGTATATCCAGATCGAGCGCCGCCCCTGAAAGTTCTCTAGTGCCTGGGCCGGCCTCTTCGCGGGTAAACCCGCTCCCACAGGATCACCGCTGTCCCAAAGATTTGCACAGTACCTGTGGGAGCGGGTTTACCCGCGAAAGGGCCGGCCCAGGCGACACATGAATGACGCCTTGGCGCTCACTCGCCCAACCGCTGCTCACGCGACGGCGGGTAGCCAAAGTAAGCCGCATAGCATTTGCTGAAGTGCGACACCGAAACAAACCCGCAAGCCACTGCCACTTCCATCACCGACAGGTCGGAATATTGCAACAGGCGGCGGCTCTTGGTGATGCGCAGCTCCATGTAGTAACGCCGCGGCGAAGTGCCCAGCTGGGCCTGGAACAGGCGGTCGATCTGCCGGCGCGAGCGCCCGCTGTAGGCGGCCAGCTGGTCGAGGCTGAGGGTTTCCTCGAGGTTGTTCTCCATCAGTTCGACGATGGTGCGCAGGTGCAGGCTCATGGACTTCTTCGCGCCCGGGCCGACCTGGCGGTAGCGGGCACCGGAGAACGACAGGATTTCCTCGACGCCTTCGGCCAGGCCGTCGCCATACAGCCGGCGCACCAGGCCGAGCATCAGCTCCATGGCGCCATTGGGGCTGGCAGCGCTGAGGCGGTCGCGGTCGAGGGTGAAGCTGGCCGGGGTGATCCGCGTCTGCGGGCTGCGCTCGGACAGGCTGGCGCGCTGTTCGGGGTGGATACTGCAGCCATAGTCATCCAGCACCCCGGCGCGGCCGAGGAACCACGCGCCGTTCCACAACCCGCCCAGGGCCATGCCGTGGGCCGCGCAATCGCCCAGCAGGCGGTCAAGCTCGGGGTACTTCAATGGCGTGCGCAGGCCGCCGCAGATCACCAGCAGGTCCAGCTCCTTCAGCGCCTCGGCGGACAACTCGGTGGCCACCAGCTCCAGCCCCAGGTCGCTGAGCACGCGGTCGCCTTCCAGCGACAGCGGGGTGAACTGGAAGCTGTCGGCGCGCAGCAGGTTGGCCGTGACCAGCACGTCCATGGCCACGGTGAAGCTGGCCATCGAGAAGTGTTCGAGCAATACGAAATCGACCCGATAGGGGGCCTGGGCATTGGCGCTGGTGGACTTCAGCCGCAGCATGTTGCTGGTACTGGTCTTCTTGCTGAACTGGCGTGGCGTGGGCACTCTGGACTCCGCTTCCTGGCTGGCCTCGAGAGTGTGGCGGGTGGCCGGGGGAAAGACAATCTCCCGGGTGGCCGTGTCGTGTTCCAGGTCGTGTTCAGGCAACCTGTCTGGCTTGGCCGGTTGCCGCTATGCTGATGCTCCCGTGACTGAGGATACCCTTGATGAAGTACGCCGCTGCCTTGTTGCTTTGCCTGATGCCCTTGTTGGCCAATGCCCTGGAACCGGGCGACAAGCTCGCCCCGTGGACGCTGCTCGACCAGCACGACCAGGCTTACAGCCTCGGTGCCGGTACGCACATCCTGCTGGTGGCGCGCGACATGGACGGTGCCAAGCTGGTGAAGGCGGCGCTGGCCGAACAGCCCAAGGGTTACCTGGAGGCGCGCGATGCGGTGTTCGTCGCCGACATCCAGCGCATGCCGGCGCTGATCAGCAAGCTGTTCGCCATCCCCGCCATGCGCGATTACAACTACCGGGTGCTGCTGGACCGTGATGGGCGGGTGGCCAGCCGTTATCCCGGGCAGGATGGCCAGGTACAGTGGTTGCAACTGGAGCAAGGCAAGCTGGTGAGCCAGCGGGCATTTGCCGATGCGCCGGCGTTGAAGGCGGCGCTGGAGACTGCACCACGGCATTGAGAGCTGTCACTGCACCCTGTAGGAGCGGCCTTGTGTCGCGATGGGCTGCAAAGCAGCCCCCTGCGGTCTTTCGTAGGGCAAAAATCCTGAGGCTGCTGCGCAGCCCATCGCGACACAAGGCCGCTCCTACAACGGGCCGCGGTGCCATGTCGCCAGCCAAATCAATCTGAACCCTCGGCAGCCTCTGCAACCCAACCCATTACATGCCAAATGGGAGAGCGCTATGGAAATCGGAACGATCTGGATCATCGTCGCGGCCTTTGTGATCCTGCTGGAAATTTGGGCCATCTGGCACATCATCGGCAGTGACCGGCGCGCCGAGCGCAAGATGCTGTGGATCGTGTTCGTGGTCTACGCGCCATTCCCTGGTTTGCTGTTCTGGGCCTGGCGCGGGCCTCGGGCGGTGAAGGGCAGGGCGGTACTGCAGGAAAAATGACGGTGCGCGGCATCAGGCGCGGGGGCGCCTGATGCCGTCGCTGTTCATTTGGGCAGGATGTCGAAGCGAATGGCTGCGCCCAGCCCGTCCACCATCAGGCAACCGTAGAACTTCACGGTCGACAGCACACGCAGTTGCTTGAGCGCTTCATGGATGTAGTCGTGAAGCAGCTTTTCGGCTTCGCGCTTGCGCTCTGCAAGTGTGGCGCCTTTGAGTGTGACCATCCCGAGCAGGGTGGTCTCAATGTGCTCGACGGTGTCCAGGCCAATTTTCTCGCGCAGGTGCAGACGGGCCTGCGCCGCATCGGTTTCATCTCGGGCAGGGTTGTTTGGCTTGATGGTGTAGGCCAGTTGAAAATTGTATTTGCTCATCGCTTTATCCTTGTTACGTACAGGCCTCCATGCCGGGCCTCGCAATCTAGCGCCTGACGGCCACTTCGCATATGAACGCGTGGTTCACGGAAGCTCGTGCGCTGTGCGAAACGTCCTACACTCGGCGCCTGTTTCGCGAACAAGCCCGCCCCTGAAAACCGCGCTTGACCTCGAGTTAACTCAAGGTTCGATACTCCGCCCCTCTTCCAACTGATCGAGGGTTTACCGTGAGCCATTCAACCGCGTTTCAACTGAGCAATCCCGAAGGCCTGTACGACCCCAGCGGCAACGCCTATTCCCATGTCGCCGAAGTGCATGCCGACAGCCGCCTGCTGTTCATCGCCGGCCAGGGCGGGGAGGGCCGCAACGGGCAGCTGTCGCCGCTGTTCGCCGAGCAGGCGCGCCAGGCACTGGCCAACCTGGAGGTTGCCCTGGCGTCGAAAGGCGCCAGCCTGGCCCAGGTGTTCAAGCTGACCCTGCTGATCGTCGAGCATTCCGAAACGCGCCTGCGTGAGTGGGTAGCCGAGGCTGACAGGGCCTGGGGCCCTTGCATGAAGCCGACCTGCACGCTGATACCGGTACCCCGGCTGGCGCTGGACGGCATGCTGGTGGAGATCGAGGCGGTGGCAGCGGTATAGGTCCGGGCGATTCGGTGGTGGCGTCAGATAAACACTATGTTGTATATCGGTGCTGGCCCTACCAGCATGGCCGCCATGACAACAATCGATCTCAGAGGTGACCACACCATGAGCACCGGCACCACCACGCTCACCGACCGCAAGGCCCGGGCCTGGGTCTGGCCTGCACTTTTCAGCCTGGTGGCCTTCGCTGCCAACTCGGTGTTCTGCCGGCTGGCGCTGAAGGACGGGGCCATCGACCCGGCATCCTTCACCGTGGTGCGCCTGGCCAGTGGTGCACTGTTCCTGCTGCTGTTGATCCGCCTGCGCAAGCCCGCGCTTGCCATGGGGGGCAGCTGGCGCGGCGGCCTGGCACTGTTCCTGTACGCGTTCCTGTTTTCTGCGGCGTACCTGCAGCTGGGCGCAGGCGCGGGGGCGTTGCTGCTGTTCGGCGCGGTGCAGATCACCATGTTCGGCTTCGCCTGGTACAAAGGCGAACCTATCACCGCGCGGATGCTGCTGGGCATGCTGATCGCCTTCGCCGGCCTGCTGGTGCTGCTGTTGCCCGGTACCGCGGCGCCACCCTTTGCCAGTGCCTTGCTGATGGCCCTGTCCGGCGTGGCCTGGGGCGTGTACACGCTGCTGGGCAAAGGCTCACCCAGGCCGCTGGCCGACACTGCCGGCAATTTCGCCCGGAGCCTGCCGTGCCTGGTGCTGCTGGTGCCGATGCTGTTGCTGGGCGCCGGCTTGCACCTGAGCCCGCTCGGCTTGCTGTATGCGCTGGGCTCCGGTGTGCTGGCCTCGGGTGCGGGCTATGCCGTGTGGTACGGCGTGGTCAGGCAAGTCAGCGCGCAGCAGGCAGCGACCATGCAGCTCAGCGTCCCGGTGATTGCGGCGTTGGGCGGGGTTGGCCTGATCGGCGAGCCATTGTCCTTGCGCTTGCTGGTGGCGTGCGTGGTGGTGCTGGGCGGTATCGCCCTGGCGCTGGCGCCGCGCCGCTAAAAGGGTGAAGGGCGTGACAGGGCATGGCTGTCGGGGCCTGCAATGCCTGGCTGACTATAATGGAGCAACCTCACCTCGCAGCCCTATCTGTACAGGTAGCGCTAAGGAACCGCTGGCGAGCCCAATCAGCCTTTGCTCGAACGGTCGGCGTCGGCAGCTTCGGTCACCACGGGCAGGTTGCCGGCACGCTGGATTACCCGCCGTTGCTGCTCGTAGTCGTCCAGCGACAGGCCACGGCGTTGCAAGGCTTCCAGTTGCAGTTGGCGGGTTTCCTCGGCGGTGTAAGGGCGCAGTTCGGGGTGGCTGGCACAGCCGCTGATGATGGCGATGGCAATAACGGCAAGGGTGGCGGACAGCAGGCGGGCCAAGGTGTTCATCAGGTAGCTCCAGGGGCCGGGGTGGTGGGCGGCGAGTCGATGGAGCTAGGTTATTCGGCCATGTCGTTCGGCAGAAATTGCCATTCTCGATAGTGACTATCGATGGTTCCTGGGAGGGTGCGATGGGGCAAGACGAGCAACCGCGTAAATGGGGCGTGCTGGAGCCGATCGACCGGATCACCGAAGTCATCTTCGGCCTGTTGATGGCGATGACCTTCATCGGCTCGCTGAGCGTTGCCACCGCAGGGCGCGAAGACGCGCGGCTGATGCTGATTGCCGCGCTCGGCTGCAACCTGGCCTGGGGCCTGGCCGATGCCGTCATCTACCTGCTGCGTACCTGGACCGAACGTACCCGCAGCCGGACCTTGCTGGCCCGCCTGCAAGCCGGTGATATCAATCAGGGGCGCAGGCTGATTGCCGATACGCTGCCAGAGCGCATCGGCCTGGCACTGGATGAAGACGGGCTGGAGATGCTGCGCGGGCGCATGCTGCGTGATGCTGGCCGCCCGCTGCCGGCACGCCTGGGGCTGGATGATTTCAAGGCGGCCCTGGCCACTTTCCTGCTGGTGGTACTGGCAACCTTCCCGATGGTCATTCCGTTCCTGCTGATCGAGACCACCGGTACGGCCATCCGTGTATCGAACCTGGTCGCCCTGGCCATGCTCTTCCTTGCGGGCTGGCTGCTGGCACGCTATTCCGGTGGCCGCACCCTGTTGACCGGCGTGGTCCTGGCGGTAGTCGGGGCGTCACTGATCCTGGCGATCATCGCCTTGGGCGGCTGAGCACCGCCCGCTCAGTATTTTATGTCGCGGGCGCGCTCACGGCCTTGCTGCTTGGTGTGGCGTTTGTCCTGTCGGCAGCCGGCGTTGCTTTGCTGGTCGGCGTGGCGGCAATCCTGTTTGGTCTGCCGCGCGTCCTGGCGGGTTTCCTGCCGCACATCGCGGGCCTCGCGGCGCCGTTCGGCGCGGTCGGTGGCCGCCCAGGCCGAGGTGCAGAGCACGGCCAGCATGATCATGGCGATGAGGCGGGGCGTGTTCATCAGGGTGGGCTCCTTTTTTGGATACGGTCTTGTGCATGCACCGGCCTCTTCGCGGGCACGCCCGCTCCCACAGGTACTCCACAATGTTCGAACCTGTGGTGGCCCTGTGGGAGCGGGCGTGCCCGCGAAAGGGCCGGTACAGTCAATTACAGATCTCAGCCCAGCCCTGGTATAGATTCAAAAGCAGCAACCACCCTCACCTTTAGAGCGCGAAAAGTTTGCGCCCGCACATCTGGCCAAAAGCATCGCCATTGCTACCCTTAATCCACGCGGTCTGATCTCATGGAGAGAAGCGATGCGCATCCCACTGTCAGCGGTCCTGTCGGTAATCCTGTATCTGAGCGCCACGCCCGGCCTGGTGCTGGCAGAAGACGTACCTGCCCCAGACCCGGCACCACAAGCCGACACGGTCGCGGCCAAGGACCCGGTGTTCACCCAGGAGCAACTGGACCAGATGCTCGCGCCCATCGCGTTGTACCCCGATGCGCTGCTGGCCCAGGTATTGATGGCCTCCACTTATCCGGGGCAAGTGAGCGAAGCGGTGACCTGGTCCAAGGCCAACCCCAAGGCCACCGGCGACGATGCCGTCAAGAAGGTGGCGAACCAGCCCTGGGACCCAAGCGTACAAGCGCTGGTGGCCTTCCCGCAGGTGCTGGCAACCCTGGGGCAGGACCCGGTCTGGGTGCAGCGGCTGGGCGATGCCTTCCTCGCGCAGCCCGACGATGTCATGGGCGGCGTGCAGCGCCTGCGTCACCAGGCCCAGGCCGCCGGCAACCTGCAGAGCAACCAGTACCAGAACGTGACCGTGCAGACCGCCCCGGCACCGGCCTCCAGCGGTAGCAGCACCCAGGTGGTTACGGCCAGCAGCCCGCCCACCACCATCATCATCGAGCCGTCCGACCCGCAAGTGGTGTACGTGCCCAGCTACAACCCGACCACCACCTACGGCACCTGGGCCTACCCGGCTTCGCCGCCGGCGTACTACCCGCCACCGCCCATGTACTACCCCGGTTCCGCGCTGGTGGCGGGCCTGGCCTTCGGTACCGGCGTGGCGATCGTTGCCTCGCTGTGGGGCGACTGTGACTGGGGCAACAACGACATCGACATCGACGTCAACCGCTACAACAACATCAACGCCAACAACCGCATCACCAACAACCAGAACAAATGGCAGCACAACGCCGCCAACCGCGACGGCGTGCCGTACCGCGACTCCCGCAGCCGCCAGCAGTACGGTCGCCAGCTGGACGGTGCCACCCAGCGTACTGCCTTCCGTGGCGATGACGCCCAGCGCGCCCAGGCGCGGGACAAGGCCAGGGCGTCGATGGACCGGGCCGGCATCGAACGGCCGGCCACCAGCAATCGCCAGGCACGCCAGCAGATGCGCGAGGCGCAAGCGGGCAATTCGGTCGGCAACCGCATGCAACCTCGTAGCGACAACCCGCGGGCAACCGACCGCCGACAGGAAACCCGCAACACCCAGGCTCGGCAGCAGAACAACCAGGTGAACCAGCGCAGGCAGGGCGAAGGCCAGGGGCGGCAGCTGGCGCAAAACCGGCCTTCCAATACCGCCGGCCGGGCGCGTAACAATGCCTTCGACGGCGTGCGTTCACCCTCGCGCACCAGCGCGCAGGCCAGCCGTGGCCGCACCAGCCAGTCGTTCGCCCAGCGCCCGAGCGCATCGCGTGCCGCCGGGCACCAGATTTCCCGGCCCAGTGCGCCCGCACGCCGCGGGGGAGGTGGCCGTCGATGAACCGTCAATCGATAGCGGCACTGGTAATCGCAGCCGGTATGGCCGGGTCAACCCTGGCCGCTGCGCAGGAAGTCTTCCCTACACCGGAGAAGGCCGTGGAATCCTTTGTCGCGGCGCTGGGCGAGGAGAAACCTGATGAAGCCCGCCTGGCCCGGTTGCTGGGCGATGACTGGCGTACCTACATACCGCGCGGCGGTGTGCAACGCAGTGACGTGGACACGTTCCTGGCGCAGTATCACGCGCAGCACAGCATCGACATGTCGGGGGCGAACAAGGCCATCCTCGCGGTGGGCAGTGATCACTGGACGTTGCCCATACCGTTGACCAAAGGCAGCCAGGGTTGGCGTTTCGACCTCAAGGCCGGCAGCTCTGAAATCCGCGCCCGGCGTATTGGCCGCAACGAGCTGGGCGCCATGCAGTCGATGCTGGCCTACCACGATGCGCAGATGGACTATGCCAGCCAGGACCACAACGGCAACGGTGCGCTGGAGTACGCGCAGAAGATATTCAGCGAGCCCGGCAAGCATGACGGGCTGTACTGGGACGACGACGGCGATGGCCAAGTCAGCCCGCTGGGCCCGCTGTTCGGCCAGGAGATGGTCGGCGACGCCTGGTATGGCTACCACTTCCGCATCCTCGATGCACAGGGCCCATCTGCCCCCGGCGGTGCCTACAGCTACCTGATCGGCAACCAGATGAGCCGTGGCTTTGCCATGGTTGCCTGGCCGGCCAGGTACGATGACACCGGGGTGATGAGCTTCATGATCAGCCATGACGGCGAAGTGTTCGAGAAAGACCTCGGGCCGCACGGCGACAAGCTGGCCAAGGAGATGAAACGCTTCGATCCGGATGACAGTTGGAAGGTGGTGGATGTGCCGGCGGGAGATTGAGTGGGGCGCACCCGCCGTGGCCGGTTCAAGGGGCGGTTCGCGATTCAAGGTCCATATCAGCTGGCCAGCTCACTTTGGGTGCCAGGCGCAGAGCGAACTCACACCAGAGCACATCGTTGTGATCCTTGGGGGGGCCGGGTGGTGGCAGAGCTGAGGGGCCTTCCTGCATGTAGGTGCAGATGTAGGCCCAGGCATGCTGGTCGGCACCCATCGTACTCAGGTGAAAACGGTCGATGACGTTGTTCGTGCCCGGCGCGACGATGGACAACATGACACCCCATTTGAAAATGACCCCACCGTTTGGCAGGGCGCCGGTTTGTGACCAGCGCTCGGCGCGGACTTGGGACCAGTCGTAACTGACCGGCACGACCTTGCCTTTGTCGAAGGGGTTCCACCATTGGCGTTTGAAGTTGTAGGCGTAGATTCTCTGGCGTGCACGGTTGAACCTGATGGGTAGGTCGCGAGGGGGGCATATATCAACTTGGTATCCAAAAAACGTACACCAGACGCCAAGGAGGAGTACAAGAATTCCAATGATGACTAGCTCTATGCTGCCAATACTCCAGCTTTTGAAGATCATGTGAGGAACCTGCAGCGTAAATATGGCCGCAGGTACGGAGAGTGCCGAGAGGATACCTCTAGGTGAAATAGGGGACCGAGGCACTTCAAGGTAAATCGTATCTTGATGGTTTGGTATCTGCCTGCCCAAATTCCTATCAACGGCTGGAGGAGTGGCTGGGCCAGGCAGATCCTCCTTCCAGCCAGCGCAAGGAGGGACTAGTAATGGGGAGGCCAATTGAGGTGCTCCAAAGATCTGATGTTGTTCTCTGTCATTGTTATCTGTGCTCGAGCTGACTCATCATCAGGATCAGGCCAATAAATCAGACTCAACTCCAGAGAGGTAATGTTGTGGTGATCTGTCAAGGGGAACGCCCCTTGGATGTTCAGGATCCTGCTTTCTGTGTCGACGCTTTTGTGTAGGCTTTCTAGTATGTCGTCTGCAAAAACACCGGCAACACTCAGTGCCGAGCTTGATGGCAGTACTAATCTAGTGCTGTCTCCTGATAGGGTGATGGTTTCTTTGCTTCCCCCGGTTCGATGCAAGTCCAGCTTCCATTGATAATGTGAAGTACCCACCGTGAAATTTGGCATGCTCATATACGCATTCAGTACAAAGCCTGCTGCCACCGTGTTGCCGTCACTGATTACTGAATCTATTTCCCCCTGTTTGAAACCGATTTCTATCGAGGCCTCGGCTCTCATGCCAAGCGCTGCGGCATTCAAAGCGCCAATAGCCAAATCAATACTTTTTGCCTCACACCAATACCGATGTTCGGGTGGTAATCCCCACCTGCTACGTCGAGCCCATAGTTCTGTCGCGGAGGATTCTTGTTGCTTCGCCCTAATCGCCAATGCGTATGCTGCCAAGCCCAAGATTATCGCGATTCCCAGCGGCCCTAGTAATGTGCCTGGGACAAGGGCGGCATAGCCCGCCGGGAAGATCGTGGCAAAGGCAATGGCGCTTGCATAGCCATAGGTTTGGGCGGACGCAACGTCCCCCTGGTCATCTGACCTTCGCGCAGCGAAGGCATATTGTGCTGCGTCAGATGCCCCCGCGAGTGCTGCTATGACGCCACCGAATTTAGCGATGCGCTCACCTAAATTCACGGTGCTAATAGCGCTTGGCCACAGCTTTTCCGGGCGAAGTAACTGTGCGGTAAGCCCCACACTCTCTACGCTTGCCCCCAGCACACCAAGGGAAGAAGACCATATTGCGGCAAGCGCTTCCGGGTCTACGTTGGCAGTTTCAAGTAGCGCCTGATAATTTTTGCGCAGGCTGTCTTGATGGAACCATATTCCGCCTAGCCCAAGCATCAGGCTGGCGCTTGTCGGGTTTGTTACAGCACTCCGCAAACTATTAGTCGTATCGCTTGCCAAGCTACGAGCCACCTCTGCACTTAGCCGAAAGGCGTTTGCACCTACAGTAATAGTACGCGCCAGCGTAGTGGCCCCTGATACGGCACTTGCCCGCAATTGAACTAGCCGCGCCTGCAGGCTCTCGGCGCTTTCGAGCGTCCAGAGCATCACCTCGATCATCTGGCTACGGTTACCCGCTGCCGCAATATTGATCGCGCCACTCAGCACCATGGCCCGCACCTTGCGGCCCAAGGGATCACGGAACTGCTTGTCTACCTGCTGCAGAAACGCATCGGTCCGCGCCTCCAGGGCTTCATTGAGCAGGCTCATGTATTCGCCCACTGTCAGCGACACCCGCAGCGGCGTTACCTGCTGCCCCGCAAACAGGGCAAACGCCGAGCGATGCACATGGCCGATCAGGGTCTTGGTCCGTTCACTCAGGTGCTGGCTGAGCGCATTCCCTGCGCTGTTGGTCGCGGCCAGCAAC
>NZ_NEIR01000026.1:0-35396 GCF_002112825.1 Pseudomonas sp. B5(2017) | reverse complement strand
CGTCGGTTTCGCCCAGAGCGCCGGCCTGATCCTCGGTGGTTCGATCAGCCAGAGCAACTTCCTCGGTACCGGTAACAAGGTGTCCATCGGCCTGACCCGCAGTGAGTACCAGACCAAGTACAACTTCGGCTTCACCGACCCCTACTTCACCGCCGATGGCGTCAGCCTGGGCTACAACCTGTTCTACAACAGCACCGACTACAGCGATTACTACGACGACGGCGTTTCCTATTACGCGATCGACAGCTACGGTGCCGGGGTCAGCTTTGGCTACCCGATCAACGAAACCTCGCGCCTGACCTATGGCCTGACCCTGCAGCACGACAATATCTCGCCCGGCACCTACAGCGCCGACGAGATCTACGACTTCATCGCCCGCGAAGGCAAGAGTTTCAACAACCTCAAGGCCTCGATCGGCTGGTCGGAATCGACCTTGAACAAAGGCGTGCTGGCTACCCGCGGCCACTCGCAGAGCCTTACGCTGATGGCCACCACCCCTGGCAGCGACCTGTCGTTCTACAAGCTGGACTACAGCGGCCAGACCTACCTGCCGCTAACCAGCAACACTTCGCTGCGCCTGCATACCAGCCTGGGCTACGGCGACGGCTATGGCTCCACCGACGGGCTGCCGTTCTATGAAAGCTACACCGCAGGTGGGCTGGGTTCGGTGCGCGGGTTCAAGGACGGCAGCCTCGGCCCGCGCAATACCCCGGCCACCGGCACCTACGCCAGCGCAGGACAAGCCTATTACTCCGACCGTGACACCGACGTGCTGGGCGGCAACATCCTGATTGCCGGCGGCGCCGAATACATCTTCCCGTTGCCGTTCGTGAAGGACCAGAGCCAGCTGCGCAGCTCGGTGTTCGTCGATGCCGGCAACGTGTACGCCGACACCTGCTACCTGTCGACCACCCAGGGCTGCGGCAGCGTGGACCTGGCACAGATGGCCGTGTCGCTGGGGGTTGGCGTGACCTGGTACAGCCCAATGGGGCCGTTGAGTTTCAGCCTGGCGGCACCGCTGAAGAAGCCGGATGGGGCAGAAACCCAGATCTTCCAGTTCTCGCTGGGGCAGACCTTCTGATGCCTGATGCCGTAACGCGCTGGCGTTGAGCATTACCCGCTTTTACCCCTGCTTAACCCAAGTTGACAGTGACCTTGCTTAAGCTGGCCAGGACTCGTACCCCGCCCAGCAGGACATGCCCATGCCACCCTTCACACCATGCTTCCCCACTTCACTGCGCCCCGACGAAGTCCCGGTCGCGCTACTCGACCTGGTCCAGCAGCGCCTGGCCGGGCTGCTCGGCCCGCGCTTCACCGTGGTGCTGGGCGGCAGTGGCAACGGTGCCGGGGTCAGCCACTACCACCTGGCAATCCAGCACAACCAGAGCGGTGTTTCCCTGGAGGACACCGGCGCCGTCGGCACCGGCTTCATCGAGCGCCTGCTGCGCATGGCCACCCAACTCAAGGCCATGCTCGACTCGGCCACGTTCAGCAGCATGGGCAGCGACGACCCGCGCCGCCCACTGGTGTGGATCAGCGAGCTGGCCAGCCCCAAGGAAATGATTACAATGCACGCCCCAACCTGAAATATGTTTTCCCCATGAAATCACTGCTTTACGCCGTATCCTTACTGTTTTCCTTTACCCTGCCCGCCCTTGCCAGCCCACCGGCGACCTTCACCGAGGCAAAGGTGGTGGCCAAGCAGAAGGTGTACATGGACCAGGCCAGCAGTGCCATGGGCGACCTGTACTGCGGTTGCAAATGGGCCTGGGTGGGCAAGTCTGGCGGGCGTATCGATGCCGCCTCTTGCGGCTATCAGACACGCAAGCAGCAGAACCGCGCCGAACGCACCGAATGGGAGCACATCGTGCCGGCCTACACCTTCGGCAACCAGCGCCAGTGCTGGAAGAACGGTGGCCGCGAGCATTGCGTGGATGACGACCCGGTGTTCCGCGCCATGGAGGCCGACCTGTTCAACCTGTACCCGGCAGTGGGCGAGGTCAACGGCGACCGCAGCAATTTCAACTACGGCATGGTTGCTGGCAATGCAGGGCAATACGGGCAGTGCTCCACCAAGGTCGACTTCGTGCAGCGTGCTGCCGAACCGCGTGACGAAGTGAAAGGCCTGGTCGCCCGCACCACCTTCTACATGTACGACCGTTACAAGCTGAGCATGTCGCGCCAACAGCAGCAGTTGCTGATGGCCTGGGACAAACAGCACCCGGTGTCGGCCTGGGAGAAAGAGCGTGACCGGCGCATTGCCGCGATCATGGGGCATGCCAACCCCTTCGTGACCGGGGAACGCAAATGGACCGCCAACTACAAGCCGGTCGGTAGTGGCGTGGTGCAAGCGGTGCCGGAAAAGGCCGCCAAGCCCGAATCCAAGCCGAGCCTGGCCAGTGCCGGGTCGGTGGGCGCGGTGCTTGGCAACCGCAACAGCCACGTCTATCACCTTTCCGTCGGCTGCCCGGGCTATACCCAGGTTACCGCGAAGAACCAGGTCACCTTCGCCACAGAGGGTGAGGCGCAGGCAGCGGGTTATCGCAAGGCGGGCAACTGCCGCTGATCGCCTTCCTCGGGGCCTGCGCGGCCCCCTTGCAATCGAGCGGGCTGCACGGCAGCCCGCAACAATGACCATCCGTCGCCCAGACGGCACCCCACTCCCCGCCCCCAGCCCAACGAATGACAGATCATCCGCAAAGGAGACGTTCCATGATCCGCATTCGCCCACTCTCACTGTGCCTTGCCCTTGCCCTTGCCAGCGTCACTGGCACCAGCTTCGCCGCCACCGACACAGACACCGACAGCCGCCCGCAAACCGACCAGTACGGTGGCAAGACCGCCGGTGAAGACAGCAGCGTCAACAGCCCAGGCAGCAGCAAAGCCAACGACAGCAGCGACACCGGCAGCAACAGCGATGCCGCCGACGGCGCCGCTGGTGGCTCCAACAGCACCGGCGAAGCCACCGGCTCCGGCGCCGGGCACTCGGGTGGCACCGCCGAGGACCAGGACAGCCATTGAGGCCGGCCTGGGCTACACTGCGCCGGAACGCCCTGCCAAGGATTCACCATGAACCTCAAACCCTGGCTGCTCGCCGCCCTGCTGCCGTGCAGCGCCCTGGCCGTCGCTGGCGGCCAGGGCGCACTGTCGATCAGCTCTTCGTCGTTCACCGATGGCGGCGTGATCGCCTTGCAACAGGTTGGCCCGGACCCGGCCTGTGGTGCCGGCGAAGAGCGCACCCCGCAACTGAGCTGGGACAACCTCCCCGCAGGCACCCAGTCGCTGGCCCTGATCATGTTCGACCCGGACGGCGGCAAGGGCATTGGCGTGGTCCACTGGATCGCCTACAACATCGACCCGGCCCAGGATGGGTTGAAGGAAGGCGTCGCCGGGCTGACCGGGCAAGGCGTGACCGTGGGGCGCAACTCGCGGGGCACGCTCAGCTACCGCGGCCCCTGCCCACCCGCCGGCGACAACCCGCACCACTACGCACTGACGCTGATCGCCACCGACCTGCCATTGGGCACCCTGCCCGAAGGCCTGGACCGCAGCGGCCTGCTGCAACTGCTGCAAGGCCACGCGCTAGGGGCGCAGAGCCTGGTCGGGCGCTATGGCCATTGAACCGTGCGGTACAAAAACAATTGATCACCCCCATAGCATTTATCCATTGAATGGCCCGGCCGAACTGAAGTAAGCTCGGGCTCATTCACTGGAGAGCAACATGCCGAAACACACCCGCAACCACGCCAACCACACCGGTCGCAGCCTGCGCCCTGTGCTGGCCGTTGCCGGCTGCGTGGCACCTGCCAGCTATTACTTTGGGTATTGGTTTAGCCACTAGGCGCCGATACCCACACGGCGCCCACCTTCGAGGGGCCGCCGAACATGAGAATACTCAAACCCCCGGTCGGCTCCCCGACCGGGGGTTTTGCTTTTCAGGCCTTTGAACAACACCGATTCACATTGAGGACAGATTCATGAACTACGCCACTTATTACTACGCAAACACCTACGCCTGGCGATTTAGCCAATCCCGTTCGGGCCAGCCTGCCGCCTCCGTTCGGTCTTCCACAGGTGGCAATGCAGCAGCCAATACGAATTCAACGATCTGTCGAACACCTCGATAGGGCCGACCATGCGGGCCAGAACCCGCCGTCCGCCCAGGGAAAAAACGCCATGCAAGCTTCCAGCCTCGCCCTGACCCAGCCGCAAGCGGCCAACACCACCGTCAGCCAGCGCCTGCCCAGCCCGCACCTGCTCAAACAGCAAATGCCGCTGTCCAGCGAACTTACCCAGCAAGTCCATGCCCACCGCCAGGCCATCCGCGACATCCTCGAAGGCCGCGACCAGCGCCTGCTGGTGATCGTTGGCCCGTGCTCGATCCACGACCCGCGCTCGGCCCTGGAATACGCCGACCGCCTGGCCGCCCTCAGCCGCGAAGTCGACGACAAGCTGCTGCTGGTGATGCGCGCCTACGTCGAAAAACCCCGCACCACGGTCGGCTGGAAAGGCCTTGCCTACGACCCGCACCTCGATGGCAGCGACGACATGCACGCCGGCATCGCCCTGTCCCGCGGGCTGATGCTGAACATGATCGAACGCGGCCTGCCGGTTGCCACCGAACTGCTGCAGCCAATGGCCGCCGGCTACTTCGATGACCTTCTGGCCTGGGCCGCGATTGGCGCGCGCACCACCGAGTCGCAGATCCACCGCGAAATGGTCAGTGGCCTGGAGCTGCCGGTCGGCTTCAAGAACGGCACCGACGGCGGCATCGCCATCGCCAGCGACGCCATGCGCAGCGCCGCCCACCCGCACCGCCACTTCGGCATGGATGCGCAGGGCTACCCGGCCATCATCGAGACCTTGGGCAACCCGGACACCCACCTGGTGCTGCGCGGCGGCCACAAAGGCCCGAACTTTGACGCCAACAGCATCGCCATGGCCCGTCAGGCGCTGGCCAAGGCAGGGCTGCAGACGCGGATCGTGGTCGATTGCAGCCATGCCAACAGCGGCAAGGACCCGGCGCGCCAGCCGGCGGTTTTCAACGATGTGCTGGAGCAGCGCCTGGCGGGCGACCGCTCGATCGTCGGCGTGATGATCGAAGGGCACCTGTTCGACGGCTGCCAGGCGCTGGGCAAGGGCGCGCTGAAATACGGCGTGTCGATCACCGACGGTTGCCTGGGCTGGGCCTCGACCGAAACCCTGTTGCGCGAGGCGGCACAAAAACTCTAGGCAGCGGGTTGCAAGCCTGGCGAGACATACCCCGGACAAGTGCGCTAGGCTTGCCTTTTTACCCCAAGGAGCAGTACCCATGGCCCGTGCAACCGCCCGCCACATCCTGGTCAGCAGCATCGATAAATGCAACGAACTGAAAGCCCAGATCGAAGCAGGCGCCGACTTCGCTGAAATCGCCAAAGCCAACTCCACCTGCCCGTCCAGCCGCCAGGGCGGTGACCTGGGCTCGTTCGGCCCGGGCCAGATGGTCAAGGAGTTCGACACCGTGGTGTTCAGCGCCCCGATCAATACCGTGCAAGGCCCGGTGAAGACCCAGTTCGGCTACCACTTGCTCGAAGTGACCAGCCGCCAGGACTAAGTCCTCGCAGCCGATGAAATCCCCTGTGGGAGCGGGTTTACCCGCGAATGCGCCTGATCAGGCAACGGCGTTGCATGGACGGACGCATTCGCGGGTAAAGCGCAGCGGCGCACCGCCGCTCCCACAGGTCTTGTGTTGGCTGTTTTTGCTTTGCATTGGCTTCAACGCCCACGCCGCCTCCACCCACGCCCTCACCGTCTACGGCGAAGCCCCCCGCTACAACGCCGGCTTCCAGCATTTCGACTACGTCAACCCCGACGCCCCCAAAGGCGGCATCCTGCGCCGCTCGGCCATCGAGATCGGCCAGTTCGACCATATCCTGCCGTACATCGACAAAGGCATCGGTGTCAGCGAGGTCGATGGCCTGCTGTACGCGCCACTGGCCGTGCGCTCGTTCGATGAACCCTACACCGTCTACGGCCTGATCGCCCGGCGCATGGAGCGCGGCCCGGAGGATGCCTGGCTGCGGTTCGAGATCGACCCGCGCGCCACCTTCGCCGATGGCATGCCGGTGCGCGCCGAGGACGTACGCTTTACCTTCGAGCTGCTGATGAGCAAGGGCAGCCTCAAGTACCGCACCCAGTTCGCCGATGTTGCCGGCGTCATCGTGGAAAGCCCGCACAGCGTGCGCTTCGACTTCAAGCCCGACCACGGCCGCACCCTGCCGCTGGACCTCGCCAGCCTGCCGGTTCTGCCCGAACACGACTGGCAGCAGCGCGATTTTGCCAACGGCGCCGGCTTCGACAAGCCGGTCGGCAGCGGGCCGTACCGTATCGGGCGCATCGACAACGGCCGCAGCATCACCTTCGAGCGCGACGCCAACTGGTGGGCGCGCGATCTGCCGGTCAGCCGTGGCCGCTACAATTTCGACAAGCTGCGCATCGAGTACTTCGGTGATACCGAAGTGGCGCGGCAGGTGCTCAAAGGCGGCGGCTACGACTACAACCGCGAATTCTCCGCCACCGCCTACACCTTGGGCTACAACGGCGCACAACTGGACGACGGCCGCCTGCAGCGCGCCCACCTGGGCCCGGCCAAACCGCAGGTGGCCCAAGGCTTCGTGTTCAACCTCGACCGGCCGCAGTTCAAGGACCGTCGCGTGCGCCAGGCGCTGGGCATGCTATGGGACTACGAGTGGAGCAACCGGCAGATGATGCGCAACATGTACATCCGCCAGCAGAGCGTGTTCTCCAATACCCCGCTGGCCGCCCGCCAATTGCCGGATGCCGGCGAGTTGAAACTGCTCGAACCGTTGCGCGGCAAGGTGCCGGACGAAGTCTTCAGCACCGTGTTCACCGCCCCGGTCACCGATGGTTCGGGGATCATCCGCAAGCAGCAGCTGCAGGCACTGGCGCTGCTCGAACAAGCCGGCTGGCGCCCCGAAGGCGACCGCCTGGTGAACAGCCAGGGCACGCCGCTGGCGTTCACCTTCCTCAACGGCCAGGCGGGCATGGAGCGCCTGCTGCTGCCGTGGAAGCGCAACCTGGCCCAGATTGGCGTGACCCTGGACATCCGCAACGTCGATTCGGCCCAGTACGTCAACCGCCTGATGGCGCGTGACTACGACATGATCGTCACCGGCTACCCGGTCACTCTGTCGCCCGGCGCCGAGCTGTACAACTATTTTGGCTCGGCAGCGGCCCACGACCCTGGGTCGAACAACCTGATGGTGCTGCAGGACCCTGCCGTGGACCACCTGATCGACGGCCTGGTGCGCGCCGACACCCAGGCCGACATGCTGCACCACGCCCATGCCCTGGACCGGGTGCTGCAATGGAACTACTACTGGATCCCCAACTACTACCCACCGGGCAGTTCGACTGCCTGGTGGAACCGCTTCGGCCTGCCCAAGGTCCAGGCTGCCTATGACGAAGGCCTGGACACCTGGTGGGAAGTCAGCCCCACCGCGCTGACCAACGCGCAAATGGCCGAACGCCGGAAATCCTCGCCATGACCACCTACATCCTGCGCCGCCTGTTGCTGATCATCCCGACCCTGCTGGCGATCCTGCTGGTCAACTTTGCCATTGTCCAGGCCGCGCCGGGTGGCCCGGTGGAGCAAGCGGTGGCACGCCTGCAGGGCATCGGCGGCGGCGCTCCCGGTGCCCGGGCCGAGGTGGTGCACGGCGAGTCACGGGCCACCCGTGGCCTGGACCCGAAACTGATCGAGGAGATCAAGCGCCAGTACGGCTTCGACAAGTCCGCCCCCGAGCGCCTGTGGTTGATGCTGGGCCAATACGCCCGGCTGGACTTCGGCAACAGCTTCTTCCGCGGCGCCAAGGTCACCGACCTGATCCTCGACAAGTTGCCGGTCACCCTGTCGCTGGGCTTCTGGGCGACGCTGATCACCTACCTGGTGTCGATCCCGCTGGGCATCCGCAAGGCAGTGCGCCACGGCAGCCGCTTCGATGCCTGGAGCAGTGCACTGATCGTGGTCGGCTATGCCCTGCCCTCGTTCCTGTTCGCCCTGTTGCTGATCGTGCTGTTCGCCGGCGGCACCTCGCTCAGCTGGTTCCCGGTGCGCGGTCTGGTCTCGGACAACTTCGATGAGCTCAGCCTGCTAGGTAAGGTCGCCGACTACTTCTGGCACCTGGTGCTGCCGGTCGGTGCCCTGGTGATCGGCGGCTTCGCCACCCTTACGCTGCTGACCAAAAACGCCTTCCTCGACGAGATTTCCCGGCAATACGTGGTTACCGCCCGCGCCAAGGGGCTGAGCCAACGCCGGGTGCTGTATGGCCACGTGCTGCGCAATGCCATGCTGCTGGTGGTGGCCGGCTTGCCGCAGGCGTTGATCACGGTGTTCTTCGCCGGCTCGTTGCTGATCGAGGTGATCTTCTCGCTCGATGGCCTGGGCCGCATGAGTTACGAGGCGGCCGTGGCGCGGGACTACCCGGTGGTTTTCGGCACGCTGTTCATCTTCACCCTGGCGGGCCTGCTGATCCGCCTGATCGGTGACCTGTCTTACACCCTGCTCGACCCGCGTATCGACTTCGACACGAGGGCGCGCTGATGCTTTCACCGATCTCGCGTCGTCGCCTGCAACGCTTTCGCCGCAACCGCCTCGGCTGGGTTTCGTTGTGGCTGTTCGCCGCCCTTCTGCTGCTGAGCCTGTGTGCCGAGCTGGTGGCCAACGACAAACCGCTGCTGCTGGGCTACAAGGGCGACCTGTACGTGCCGGCGCTAAAGCGCTACACCGAGCAGCAGTTCGGCGGCCAGCTGCCGTTCCAGCCAGACTACCGCAGCGCCTATGTACGCCAGCTGATCGAGCAGCAAGGTGGCTGGATGCTGTTCGCCCCCATCCCGTTCAGCGCCGATACCCCCAACTACGACCTGCAGGTGCCCACCCCCAGCCCGCCGAGCGCGAGCAACTGGCTGGGTACCGACGACCAGGGCCGCGACGTGCTGGCCCGGGTGCTGTATGGCACCCGGGTATCCTTGCTGTTCGCCTTCGCCCTGACCGTGGTCAGCGTGCTGATCGGGGTGGTGGCCGGTGCTTTGCAGGGCTACCACGGCGGCTGGGTCGACCTGATCGGCCAGCGCCTGCTGGAGGTGTGGTCGGGGTTGCCGGTGCTGTACCTGCTGATCATCCTCAGCGGGTTCGTCGAGCCGGACTTCTGGTGGCTGCTGGGGATCATGGCGCTGTTCTCCTGGCTGACCCTGGTGGATGTGGTGCGCGCCGAGTTCCTGCGCGGTCGCAACCTGGAGTACGTGAAGGCCGCAAGGGCGCTGGGGTTGCCAGACAGCCAGGTAATGCTGCGGCACATCCTGCCCAATGCCATGAACGCAACGCTGACCTATGTGCCGTTCATGCTGACCGGGGCGATCACCACCCTGACTGCGCTGGACTTTCTCGGTTTCGGCATGCCGGCCGGGAGTGCTTCGCTGGGAGAGCTGGTGACCCAGGGCAAACAGCACCTGGAGGCGCCGTGGCTGGGCTTTACCGCGTTCTTTGCCCTGGCGGTGATCCTGTCGCTGCTGGTGTTTATCGGGGATGCCTTGCGCGAGGCGTTCGACCCCAGGGGATAGGTTTTCAGGTCTGACCTCTTCGCGGGTAAACCCGCTCCCACAGGGTCACCACAAACCTTGAGGACTGTGGGGTACCTGTGGGAGCGGGTTTACCCGCGAAGAGGCCGGCCCTGCTTTTACAGATTTCAGGATTTCTACCCATGCACGACAGCGACAGCCTCAAGGACTACCCCCAGGTACGGCAACTGGCGATCCGCTCGTTGTTCGAGATCATCGAGCAGTCCAGCGAGGGCACGGTAATCGTCGATCGCCAGGCGCGCATCGTCTGGATGAACGAGCGCTACGCCCGGCGCTTTGGCCTGGCCGACGCCGCCAGCGCCATCGGCCAGCCATGCGAGGCGGTGATCCCGGGTAGCCTGATGCGCGAGGTAGTGAGCAATGGCCGGCCAATCCTGCTGGACATGCTCGACACCCCGAACGAGCCGCTGGTGGTAATGCGCCTGCCCATCCACGACGACCAGGGCGCGCTGATCGGCGCCATCGGCTTTGCCCTGTTCGATGAGTTGCGCAGCCTGTCGCCGCTGCTCAAACGCTACTCCAGCATGCAGCAGGAACTGGCCTCGACCCGCTCGCAATTGCGCGCCCGCCAGGCCAAGTACAGCTTCGCCCAGTTCGTCGGCAGCAGCGCCGCCAGCCTGGAGGCCAAGCGCCGCGCCCGGCGTGGCGCAAGCAGTGATTCGCCGGTGCTGCTGCTGGGCGAAACCGGCACCGGCAAGGAACTGCTGGCCCATGCCATCCATGCGGCGTCGGCGCGGGCGCACAAGGCGTTTGTCAGCATCAACAGTGCGGCCATCCCCGAGACACTGCTGGAAGCCGAATTCTTCGGCACCGCACCCGGCGCCTTTACCGGCGCCGATCGCAAGGGCCGCAGCGGCAAGCTGCAACTGGCCGAAGGCGGCACGCTGTTCCTCGACGAGATCGGCGACATGCCGCTGGCCCTGCAGAGCAAGCTGCTGCGGGTGTTGCAGGAGAAGGAGTACGAGCCGGTAGGCTCGAACCAGATGCTGCGCAGTGATGTACGCATCATTGCCGCCACCTCCATCGACCTGCAGGCCGCCATCGCCCGCGGGGCATTCCGCGCCGACCTGTATTACCGGCTGAATGTGCTGCCGATCGAGGTGCCGCCACTGCGGCAACGGCTGGAGGACCTGCCGGCGCTGTGCGAGGCCATCCTGGGCGAACTGGGCAGCCAGTATGAGCTCGAGGCCGAAGCGCAGCAGCTATTGGCGCGGCATGCATGGCCGGGGAACATTCGCGAGCTGCGCAATGTGCTGGAGCGGGCCACGCTGCTGGCGGATCAGCCGCGGTTGGGGGTGGCGGATCTACGGGCGGCATTGGGGCCGTTGAGCCCGGTGGCGGCGGAACCCGGGCGTCAGACTTACCGAGAAGCGTGCGAGCAGTTTGAACGCAGGCTGATTGCCGAAGCGTTGGCCGAGCATGAGGGAAATGTGCCAGAGACTGCGGCAGCGTTAGGGTTGGGGCGATCGACCTTGTACAAGAAGATGGTAGCGCTTGGTCTCTGATTGGAGACTTATGTTTCCATTTTGAGATTGCCCTCGATCGCGACACAAGGCCGCTCCTACAGGAGATCGCGGTGCACTTGTAGGAGCGGCCTTGTGTCGCGATGGGCCGCAAAGCGGCCCCAAAATCTCAAGACAGAGACAAAAATTCGGTAGAAAACAAAATACCCATATAAATCAATGAGTTAAAAACTGGCACGATTCCCGCTATCTCCTGTTCACCGATAAAAACAAGACTCACCCAGGAGACCCACCCCGATGACCGTGCTCATCGCCCTAGCCGCTCTGGCCCTGCTGATGCTGGCTGCCTACCGCGGTTACAGCGTAATCCTCTTCGCCCCCATCGCCGCCCTCGGGGCGGTACTGCTCACCGACCCGTCCGCCATGGCCCCCGCATTCACCGGGGTGTTCATGGAGAAAATGGTCGGTTTCATCAAACTCTACTTCCCGGTGTTCCTGCTGGGCGCCGTGTTCGGCAAGCTGATCGAGCTGTCCGGCTTCTCGCGCTCGATCGTCGCCGCCGCCATCCGCGTGCTCGGCACCCGCCAGGCGATGCTGGTGATCGTGCTGGTATGCGCCCTGCTCACCTACGGTGGCGTGTCGCTGTTCGTGGTGGTGTTCGCGGTGTACCCGTTCGCCGCCGAGATGTTCCGCCAGAGCAATATCCCCAAGCGCCTGATCCCGGCAACCATCGCCCTGGGCGCGTTCTCGTTCACCATGGATGCCCTGCCCGGCACCCCGCAGATCCAGAACATCATCCCCAGCACCTTCTTCAACACCACCGCCTGGGCCGCGCCCTGGCTGGGCCTGATCGGCACGCTGTTCGTGTTCTGCACCGGCATGGCCTACCTGCAGCGCCAGCGCAACAAGGCCCAGCGCGCCGGTGAAGGCTATGGCAGCGACTTGCGCAACGAACCGGAAACCGCTGCCGACCTGGCGCTGCCCAACCCCTGGCTGGCCCTGTCGCCGCTGCTGCTGGTGGGGGTGATGAACCTGCTGTTCACCCACTGGATCCCGCAGTGGTACGGCCCCAGCCACAGCCTGCAACTGCCCGGCATGAGCGCGCCGGTACAAAGCGATGTGGCCAAGCTCACAGCCATCTGGGCGGTGCAGGCGGCGTTGCTGGTGGGCATCCTGATGGTGCTGGTGTGTGCCTTCGGCGCCATCCGCACCCGCCTGGCCGAAGGCACCAAAAGCGCCGTGGGCGGCGCCTTGCTGGCGGCCATGAACACCGCCTCGGAATACGGCTTTGGCGCGGTGATCGCCTCGCTGCCGGGCTTCCTGGTGTTGGCCGATGCCCTGCGCGGCATCCCCAACCCACTGGTCAACGAAGCCATCACCGTGACCTTGCTGGCCGGCATCACCGGCTCTGCCTCGGGCGGCATGAGCATCGCCCTGGCGGCCATGGGCGACAGCTTCATCGCCGCCGCCAATGCCGCCAACATCCCGCTCGAAGTGCTGCACCGAGTGGCCGCCATGGCCAGCGGGGGCATGGACACCCTGCCGCACAACGGTGCGGTCATCACCCTGCTGGCCGTGACCGGGCTGACCCACCGCGAGGCCTACAAGGACATTTTCGGTATTACCCTGATCAAGACCCTGGCGGTGTTCGTGGTCATCGCCACGTTCTACGCCACCGGCATCGTCTAAGGAGCTTTGCATGACCCTCAAAGGCAAGACCGCACTCGTCACCGGTTCCACCAGCGGCATCGGCCTGGGCATTGCCCAGGTGCTGGCCCGCGCGGGCGCCAACATCGTGCTCAACGGCTTCGGCGACCCTGGCCCGGCGCTGGCCGAGATCGCCCGGCACGGGGTAAAGGCAGTCCATCACCCGGCCGACCTGTCGGACGTGGCCCAGATCGAAGCGCTGTTCGCCCTGGCCGAGCGCGAGTTCGGCGGCGTCGACATTCTGGTCAACAACGCCGGCATCCAGCACGTGGCGCCGGTGGAGCAGTTCCCGCTGGAAAGCTGGGACAAGATCATCGCCCTCAACTTGTCGGCCGTGTTCCATGGTACGCGCCTGGCCCTGCCCGGCATGCGAGCGCGCAACTGGGGGCGCATCATCAACATCGCCTCGGTGCACGGCCTGGTCGGCTCCACCGGCAAGGCGGCCTATGTGGCGGCCAAGCACGGCGTGGTCGGCCTGACCAAGGTGGTGGGCCTGGAAACCGCCACCAGCAACGTCACCTGCAATGCCATCTGCCCTGGCTGGGTGTTGACCCCGCTGGTGCAGAAGCAGATCGACGATCGTGCTGCCAACGGTGGCGATCCGCTGCAAGCGCAGCGCGATCTGCTGGCAGAAAAACAGCCATCGTTGGCCTTCGTCACCCCCGAACACCTGGGTGAGCTGGTACTATTCCTGTGCAGCGAGGCCGGTAGCCAGGTTCGCGGTGCCGCCTGGAACGTCGATGGTGGCTGGTTGGCCCAGTGACGGGCGGCCTGGGCCTGGCGACGGTCTTGCATTCGTTTATCTGCAAGGAGGCCCTATGCGCCCAACCCCGATGACCGCGATCCTGGCCCTGACCCTGGCTGCCGCCGCACCTGCGATGGCAGCCAGCCTGAAGGACGTCGCGCCCTACCCCGAGGCGGAAAAAGGCTTCACCCGGCAGGTCATCCACCTGCCGGCCCAGGCTGATGAGTCGGCCTATCAACTGGAAATCCTCGCTGGCAAGACCCTGAAGGTGGACTGCAATCGCCAGCGCCTGGGCGGCAGCCTGGAGGAACGTACCCTGGAAGGCTGGGGCTACAGCTACTACCGCCTGGACAAGGTCAGCGGCCCGGTCAGCACGCTGATGGCCTGCCCCGATGGCAAGAAGACCGAGGCCTTCGTGCCAGTGGTCGGTGAAGGGTTCATGCTGCGCTACAACAGCAAGCTGCCGGTGGTGGTGTATGTGCCCAAGGACGTCGAAGTGCGCTACCGCGTCTGGACCGCGTCGCAGGACGTGCAAAAGGCTAAAGTAGAGTAACGCGCAAGCCCCTGCTGCCAGGGGGCTTCTTCGCGGGCACGCCCGCTCCCACAGGCTGTCACCAGGCTGGACATCTACGCTGTTCCTGTAGGAGCGGGCGAGCCCGCGAAGGCGCCCTCGAATCCAAATGATCATCTGGAGGTTCGGCATGAACGATGTGCTCTGGCGCCCCTCCACGGCGCAGATCGAGGCCAGCCGGATGGATGCCTTCCGCCGCCGGGTCAACCTGCGCTACAACCTGCAACTCGACGACTACCAAGCGCTGCACCGCTGGAGCATCGAGCAGCGCCCTGCCTTCTGGCAAACCCTTGCCGACTATTTCCACGTTCACTGGCATACCCCGCCGAGCCAGGTGCTCAGCGAAGGGCCGCAGATGCCCGATGCCCAGTGGTTCAGCAACGCCACCCTCAACTTCGCCGAACACCTGCTGCGCCGCCGCGACGACCGCCCGGCCCTGGTCGCCGTGCGCGAAGACGGCCAACGCCAGCTGTTCACCCATGCCCAGCTGGCGGCCCAGGTGGCCGGCCTGCAAACAGCCTTCAAGGCCGCCGGCATCGTCCCCGGCGACCGGGTAGCCGCGGTCATGCCCAATACCTGGCAGACACTGGTCGCCATGCTTGCCTGCACCAGCCTCGGTGCGGTGTGGTCCAGCTCCTCGCCCGAGTTTGGCGTACACGGCATCATCGACCGCTTCGGCCAGATCGAGCCCAAGCTGCTGATCGCCTGTGCCGGGTACCAGTACGCCGGCAAGGCCATCGACCAGGTGGACAAGGTCAACCAGGTGTGCGCGCAGCTGCCCGGGCTGCAACGGCTGATCGTGGTGCCCCATACCCGCAGCGGGACGCGCGCCGACGAATTCCAGGCCGCCAACGTCAGCCTGTGGGACGAGTTCTTTCAGCCCGGCGGCGAGCCCCGCTTCACCCCGCTGCCCTTCGACCACCCGCTGTACATCCTGTACTCCAGCGGCACCACCGGTGTGCCCAAGTGCATCGTCCACCGCGCCGGCGGCGTGTTGTTGCAGCACCTGAAGGAACATGGCCTGCACAACGATCTGAAGGCCGATGACGTACTGTTCTACTACACCACTTGCGGCTGGATGATGTGGAACTGGCTGGCCAGCGGCCTGGCGGTGGGCGCCACGCTGGTGCTGTACGACGGCTCGCCGTTCCATCCCGGCCCCGAGCGGCTGCTGGACCTGATCGACGCCGAGGGCATCCAGGCCTTCGGTACCAGCGCCAAGTACCTGGCAGCATTGGAGCAGGCGGGCCTGGAGCCTGCGGCAAGCCACCGCCTGGAACGCTTGCGCCTGCTGCTGTCCACCGGCTCGCCGCTGTCGCCACACAGCTACGACTACGTGTACCGCAAGATCAAGGCCGACCTGTGCCTGGCGTCGATGTCCGGCGGCACCGATATCGTCTCCTGCTTCGTGCTGGGCAACCCGACCCTGCCAGTGCGCCGTGGCGAGATCCAGTGCAAGGGCCTGGGCATGGCGGTGGAAGTGTGGAACGAGCATGGCCAGCCGGTGCAGGGCGAAAAAGGCGAGCTGGTGTGCACGCGCGACTTCCCGTCGATGCCGCTGGGGTTCTGGAAGGATACGGACGGCAGCCGCTATCACGACGCCTACTTCAGCCAGTTCCCGGGGGTGTGGGCCCAGGGCGACTATGCCGAACAGCGTGCCGACGGCGGGCTGGTGATTCATGGCCGCTCCGATGCCGTGCTCAACCCCGGCGGGGTGCGCATTGGCACGGCGGAGATCTACCGGCAGGTGGAAAAGGTCGAGCAGGTGCTGGAAAGCGTGGCCATCGGCCAGGACTGGCAAGGCGACGTGCGGGTGGTGCTGTTCGTTCGCCTGCGTGACGGCCTGCAGCTGGATGAGGCCCTGCGCCAGCACATCCGCCAGGTGATCCGCCAGTACACCACCCCCCGCCATGTACCGGCGGTGATCGCCCAGGTCGATGACATCCCGCGTACCATCAGCGGCAAGCTGGTGGAGTTGGCGATTCGCAATGTGGTGCATGGCTTGCCGGTGAAGAACACCGACGCCCTGGCCAACCCCGAGGCACTGGAGCAGTTCCGGGATCGGGAGGAGTTGCAAACCTGACCCTTGTAACCGTCCCTGTAGGAGCGGCCTTGTGTCGCGATGGGGCGCGAAGCGGCCCCAGGTTTTCAGCTTCGCAGCACAGGTTGCCGGGGCCGCTTCGCGCCCCATCGCGACACAAGGCCGCTCCTAACAAGGACGCGTAATCGCCTCAGCACAATACTATGAGGCATAATGCCCACCTTTTTCGCCCCCGAAGCACAGGTACCCCATGAAAGCCCAAGCCCGCCACATCCTGGTCAAGACCGCTGACGAAGCCGAAAAGCTCAAGCAGCGCATCGCCAATGGCGAGGCTTTCGACGTGCTCGCAAAAAAGTTCTCCACCTGCCCTTCGGGCAAGCGTGGCGGCGACCTGGGTGAAATCCGCCCCGGGCAGATGGTCGGCGCCATCGACCAGGTGATCTTCAAGAAGCCCCTGCGCGTGGTGCACGGGCCGATCAAGAGCAAGTTCGGTTATCACCTGGTGCAGACGTTCTACCGCGACTAAGTGCCGAGTACGCAGTTCTAGCGCCGCGCAGCCAGCAGCCCGAGACCGGCGCAGCCCAGCAATGAGGCGCTGACCCGATTGAACAGCCGGCGTGGGCCGGGCTGGCTGAACCAGCGCTGCAGGTACGCCCCCAGGCCGGCGTAGATGGCGATGGCGGCCCATTCCAGCAAAAGGAACAACACACCCAGCCAGAGGAACTGCTCGCTCACCGGGGTGGCGCTGCCGACCGAGACGAACTGCGGCAGGAAGGCGGTGAAGATCAGGATTGCCTTCGGGTTACCAGCGGCCACCCAGAACTCCTGACGTGCCAGGCGCCAGGTGCCGCGTGGGTGATCGCTTGCCACCACCGCCTCGCCCACCGGTGCCCGCCACAGTTGCCAGGCGATATAGAACAGGTACGCCGCCCCCACCACCTTGATGGCCAGGAACAGGTATTCGCTGGTGTGCAGCACCACTGCCAGGCCCATGGCCGCCAGGGCGATCATGCCGCTGAAGGCGACGATGCGCCCGCCGCCGGCCACGCAGGCCGTGCGCAGGCCGTAACGGCTGGCATTGTGCAGCGACAGCAGGTTGTTCGGCCCCGGCGCCATGTTCAGGGCGAAGCAGGCAGGAATGAAAAGCAGCAGGCTTGAGAGGTCCATTATTGTTTTCCTTTGGCAACAGGCGTCTATTTCGGCGGGTAGCGGGCCTTGCGGTCAAGTTACAGCCAGCGGAAAAAACTGTATGGGTGCGCGGCGCCTGATAAGCTGCCGCGCATACCGAGGACCCTGTGATGCCCCGTTCCCATGCCGCGCTGTGGCGCGACCCGGCCCTGCCGCATGTCGAAAGCCGCCGCGCCTGCCATAGCCGCGCCTGCTACAAGCCCCACAGCCACCCGACATTTTCCATCGGTGTGGTGGACGCCGGGTACAGTCATTTCACCGGTGCCGGCAACGGCCAGCAACGCCTGACACCCGGCACGCTGGTGCTGGTCCCGGCCCGCCGGGTACATGCCTGCAACCCAGAGCCCGGGCAGGCGTGGAGCTACCAGATGCTGCACGTGGATGCCGACTGGCTGGCACAGCTGCACCTGGAGTCCGGGCTGGAGGGTGCCGGGCCCGGCGAGCCGGCACGTATCTGCCAGGTGCCGGAGGTGTATCGGCAGTTCTGCGAAATGAACAGTCTGCTGTTCTCCAACGCCAGCAGTGGTGAGAAGGATGCGGCGCTGATTGCCTTTCTGGGTGACCTGGACTTTGCCAGGCACGCGCCGCTGGCACCGGCACCGGCCCTGGGGGCGACCGCGTTGAGTGGGCTGATCGCTCACATCGAAGGCCAGGACCCGGCGCAGTTGAGCCTGGCGGTACTGGCCCGGCAGGCCGGGCTTGGGCGCTACCAGTTGATTCGCGCATTTCGCGCGGCCACCGGGTTTACACCGCATGCCTACCTGCTCAATGCCCGGGTCAACCGTGGGCGGCAATTGTTGGGTGAAGGGCAGGCACTGGCGGAGGTGGCCTATCGGCTCGGGTTTGCCGACCAAAGCCATTTCCAGCGGGTGTTCAAGGCCCATGTGGGGGTGACACCGGGGCAGTATCGGGGAGACTGAAGGCCTGCGCGGTCTGTGTAGGAGCGGCCTTGTGTCGCGAAAGGGCTGCGCAGCAGCCCCGGCAATCTGTGCTGCGGAGCTGAAAACCTGGGGCCGCTTCGCGCCCCATCGCGACACAAGGCCGCTCCTACAGTTACCGCGCCTGCTGGTTAGGCCTGCAATATTGTTCAATACGGCATGAGCGCCGAGGGGCAGAGTCAGGCTTTACGCCAGAGCAACCTCACCCAATGCAACAGTTCCTGATCATCGCCCTCGCCCACTTCCTCGCCCTGCTCTCTCCCGGCCCGGACTTCTTCCTGGTCGCACGCACCTCGGTCAACGCCGGCTGGCGTGTCGCGAGCGGCGCCTGCCTGGGTATCGCCCTGGCCAATGGCGTGTTCATCGCCATGGCTTTCACCGGCCTGTCGGTACTGCAGGAAGGCAGCCTGCTGTTCACCGCCCTGCAACTGGCCGGCGCCGGCTACCTGCTGTACATCGGCACCCTGTTCCTGCGCCATGCCGGGCAAACCAGCCTGGGCGCAGTCGCTGGCAAGCAGACCGCCCAAGGGTGGTGGCGGGGATTGGGCATGGGGTTCCTGTCCGGCATCCTCAACCCCAAGAATGCGCTGTTCTATGCCAGCCTGGTCAGCATGGTCGCCAGCGCCAGCATTGCCTGGAAAGCAACCTGTGCCTTGTGGATGTTCAGCATCGTGCTGCTGTGGGACCTGCTGGTTGCCCTGGCCATCGGCAACCCGCTGGTGCTGCGGCGCTTCGCCCGCTGCCTGCCTTGGCTGGAGCGGGCCTCCGGGATCATGCTGGTGCTATTGGCTGCGGCACTGTTGTTTCACCTGGCCTGGGGCTGACCAGTTGCAGGGTCCGCATGTCCATCAAGGTGAAATGGCCACTGGCCCAACCCCCGGTATCCAGGTGCCAGACATTGCCCAACTGCTTGGCCTCCAGTACCGGCGTGTGGCCCACCAACAAGGCACGCAGGCCCTGCACGGGCTCGGTATCACCTACCTTCAACCGCCGCCGCGACCATTGGCACACCTCCCGTACTTGCGGGTCGTCCTCCAGTTCCAGCCAGGTCCTCAACACCGTCCAGTCGGCATATGGGCTATCGGCATGCAGCAGCCCTACCAGGCCCGCTGCACTTTCAACCTCTATCGCAATCGGCAGCTGCTCGAAGCGCTCCACGAAACGCAACTGCTCGCCCCGCGGCAGGTCAAGAAACCAGCCACCCCCGGCGGCGCGGTACATGTCCAGATCGAGCCGCCCGCCGCGCACGCGGGTGATTGCCAGGGCCTCGTGATTACCCTGCACGGCATGGAACCAGGGCTGCGCCAGCCATTCCAGCGCCGCCTCGCTGTCCGGGCCACGGTCGACCAGGTCCCCCACACTGAACAGGCGGTCCACGGCCGGATCGAACCCCACCGCATCCAGGCATTGCTGCAGGCGCTGGAAGTGACCATGGATATCGCCCACCGCCAGGTCACGCCCCCGCAGGTTGGCAATCAGACGCCGAAACCGTGCCATTACAATCTTCCTCTGCTGGTAGCGCCATGCCAGGGGTAAAATGGAGGCACACGCAATCTGCCCCGGAGGTGCATCATGCGTACCGCCCTCGTGTGTGCCGTGCTCATGGCGCTGTCATTGGACAGCATGGCACAAGGTGCCCCGGCCGCGCAGGTCGAGGTACGTTTCGAGCATCCGGAAAAATTCCGCGATGCCAGCCTCGACAGCCACGGGTACGAGCGTGGCGCCGACGCCTATGTGATGAAAACCCTGACCCAGTACCTGCAGAAGCTTGGCCAACGCTACCTGCAACCTGGCCAGCAACTGGTCATCGACATTCGCGACATCGACCTGGCCGGGCGTTTCGAGCCCTGGCACAGCCAGGCCTACGATGTACGTTACATGCGCGAAATCACCTGGCCGACCATCGACCTCAGCTACACCCTCAGCCAACCGGGCAAACCCGACCAGCAGGCGCAGGAACGGGTCAGCGACAAGATGTACCTCAGCCGCCCGGGCCGGGTCACGAGCAGCAGCGACCGCCTGTATGCCGAAAAGGCCATGCTCAACGACTGGTTCCGCCAGCGCTTCGCCGTCCACCCGGCATCCTGAAAATCCCTTCACTGGTACAGGCGTTGGTGCCGGTAGTATGCTCGGCCCTTCAACCTGTACCAGGGAAGGGTTTTTCATGAAGTTGTGCGCCGTGCAACTGGCGTCGCTCAAGGGCGATGTGCAAGCCAACCTCGAACGCCACCTGGCCTGCATCGAACAGGCCGCAGCACTTGGCGCCGAACTGGTGGTGTTCCCCGAACTTTCGCTTACCGGCTATGAGCCAACCCTCGCGCGCCAGGCAGCCCTGCCTGTCAGTTCGGCGCGGCTGGACCCGCTGCAGGCAGCGTGCGACCGGTTTGGTATCACCGTGGCCGCGGGCCTGCCACTGCCGGCACCCGATGGCATCCGCATCGGCATGCCAATCCTCAGCCCCGGTGCACCGCGCCAGGCCTATGCCAAGCGGCGCCTGCATGATGATGAACTGCCCTGGTTCACCCCAGGCGATCAAGCCTTGCTGCTGCAGGTAGGCGCGCACCGGGTAGCGCCTGCGATCTGCTACGAATCGATGTTCATGGCGCATGCGGCAGCCGCACGGGAACACGGCGCCGACCTGTACCTGGTCAGCGTGGCGAAAACCGCCAAGGGCATCCGCGAGGGTTACCAGCACTACCCCGAGGTGGCTCGTGAGCTGGGCATGACGGTGTTGCTGGCCAACTGCGTGGGGCCGGCCGATACCTTCATTGGTGCCGGCGGCTCGGCGGCCTGGGACAGCCAGGGGCGCTTGCTGGCCAGCCTGGACGACCACAGCGAAGGGCTGATCGTGCTGGACACCGCCAACGCCAGTGCCATGGCGGTGCCCCTGGACCCACACCCGGCATGATCTATCTGTTTCTGGCGTTGCTGAGCTATGCCTGTACCTACTACCTGACGGGTCTGCTCGTCCAGGGGCAACTGGCCGATGTGGCCGAGGGTTTGCGCCACCGGCCCGACGCGCCGACACCTGGCGAGTACCTGCGCGCAGTCAAGCCCCATGCGCGCCGGGTCCATCGGCAGTACACCCTGATGGCCGGCTCGGCGTTGGCCGTGCTGGTCTGCCTGGTCGCCAGCTGGTTCTGCTGACGCCTTACAGGTCCAGTGCCAGGCTTTGCCGGCCCTCCAGCGCCAGCAGGTACTGCTTGGCCGCCAGGCCACCGGCAAAGCCGGTGAGGCTGCCCGAAGCACCGATCACCCGATGGCACGGGGCGATGATCGAGATCGGGTTGCGGCCATTGGCGGCGCCTACCGCGCGCACCGCGCTGGGGTTGCCGATCTGCCGGGCGATGTCGCTGTAGCTGCGGGTTTCACCGAACGGTATCGCCAACAGCGCGGCCCACACCTGACGCTGGAATTCGGTGCCGGCAAAATCCAGCGCCAGTTCGAAGCACTGGCGTTTGCCGGCGAAGTACTCGCCGAGCTGGCGGGCGGTTTCCAGCAATACCGGGCACTGGTCATCGCGGTGCAGGGCGCCAAGGCGCACGCGGTTTTCCCGCTCCTCTTCCCAGAGTACGGCAGCCAGGCACTCGCCACGGGCTACCAAGGTCAAGGTGCCGACGGGCGACTGCATGAAGGTGAATGCGCTGGACATAAGCAGGCTCCTGCCAGGTTGCGATCAACCTACTGTACGCATCCACAGCCCTGCCTGCATCCGCTTTCTTGCTCAGGCAATCACGCAAGCGGAACATCGGCGTCGGCATATTGCCCGGGCCAGAGTGCCATGCACCGCGTCGCCTGCTTCGCGGGTGAACCCGCTCCCACAGGGACCCCATCAGCTGAAGGAATGCGCCATACCTGTGGGAGCGGGCGCGCCCGCGAACACCGGCGCAGCCGGTGCCATACACCGCATTGCCTGCTTCGCGGGTGAACCCGCTCCCACAGGATGCCCACCAGCCGAAGGAATGCGCCGTACCTGTGGGAGCGGGCGCGCCCGCGAACACCGGCGCAGCCGGTGCCATCCACCGCGTCGCCTGCTTCGCGGGCATGCCCGCTCCCACAGGGTGCCCACCAGCTGAAGGAATGCGCCGTACCTGTGGGAGCGGGTTTACCCGCGAACACCGGCGCAGCCGGTGCCATACACCGTGTCGCTTGCTTTGCGGGCATGCCCGCTCCCACAGGGGCCCCACCAGCTGAAGGAATGCGCCGTACCTGTGGGAGCGGGTTAACCCGCGAACTCCGGCGCAGCCGGTGCCATCCACCGCATTGCCTGCTTCGCGGGCATGCCCGCTCCCACAGGGGCCCACCAGCTGAAGGAATGTGCCGTACCTGTGGGAGCGGGTTTACCCGCGAACACCGGCGCAGCCGGTGCCATCCACCGCAATGCCTGCTTCGCGGGTGAACCCGCTCCCACAGGGTGCCCACAAGCTGAAGGAATGCGCCGTACCTGTGGGAGCGGGCGCGCCCGCGAACACCGGCGCAGCCGGTGCCATCCACCGCGTCGCCTGCTTCGCGGGCATGCCCGCTCCCACAGGGTGCCCACCAGCTGAAGGAATATGCCGTACCTGTGGGAGCGGGTTTACCCGCGAACACCGGCGCAGCCGGTGCCATACACCGTGTCGCTTGCTTCGCGGGTGAACCCGCTCCCACAGGGTGCCCATCAGCCGAAGGAATGTGCCATACCTGTGGGAGCGGGCGCGCCCGCGAACACCGGCGTAGCCGGTGCCATCAGCCGGTGCTGCCAGCGTTCAGGGAAATGCCTGCCGGATCCGCTTCTTGTCGATCTTGCCAACGCTGGTCTTGGGGATCTCGTCCACGCAACGCAACTGCCGTGGTATCGCCCATTTGTTCAGGTGCCCGCTGTCGACAAACGGCTGCAGATGCCCGGCCAATCCCGCCTGGTCGAACTGCATGCCGTCACAACAGACTACCAAGGCCAACGGTTGCTCACCCCACTGCGGGTCCGGGATGCCGATCACCGCCACCGACGCGACCGCCGGGTGCTGGCTGATCAGGTTTTCCAGCGCCACCGAGCTGACCCACTCACCTCCGGTCTTGATCACATCCTTGATCCGGTCACGAATACGCACCACACCCGCCGGGTCGATGCAGGCCAGGTCGCCGGTATGCATCCAGCCCCCCAGCCACAACGCGGCACCCTGCTCCGGTTCATGCAGGTAGCCCTGGGTCAGCCACGGTGCACGCACCACGATTTCACCCAGGCTTTCGCCGTCACGGGGCACATCAATGCCTTCGGCGTCGACGATGCGCAGGTCCACCAGGGCAATCGGCACGCCGGCATCGATACGCAGCGGCAACTGTTGCGCCATGGGCAGTGCCAGCAGCTCGGCGCTCAGGTGGGTGATGCTGAGCAGCGGGCAGCTTTCCGACATGCCGTAGCCACAATGCACGCTGATGCCGCGCTCGCTGGCACGCTGCGCCAGGCCCAGGGTCAGGGCGCTGCCGCCCAGCAGCATCTTCCAACCGCTCAGATCGGCGCGGCGCCCTTCTTCGCTGTCGAGCATCATCTGCAGCACCGTGGGCACGCAATGGGAGAACGTCACGCCCTCGTCACGGTACAAGCGCACCAGGCGGTTGGGCTCGTAGCGCCCGGGATAGACCTGCTTGATACCCAGCGCCGTGGCCACATAGGGCACGCCCCAGGCATGCACGTGGAACATCGGCGTGATGGGCATGTACACGTCGCCGCTGCGCAATAGCGGTACCTCGCCGCAGGCAGCCAGGGTGCCCTGCTCGACCAAGGTATGCAGCACCAGTTGCCGGTGGCTGAAGTACACGCCCTTGGGGTTGCCGGTGGTACCGCTGGTGTAGAACAGCGTGGCCAGTGAGTGCTCGTCGAAATCGGCGAAGTCGAATTGCGGCTCGGCAGCCGCCAGCAGTGCTTCGTACTCACCCAGCAGCGGCACATCTTGCGTTGCGGGGTCGCCTTCGCCGAGGCGAATGAAACCCTCCACCGTCGGCAAGTCATCGCGCAATTGCGCCATCAACGGCAGGAAATCGTCATGTACCAGGACCAGGCGGTCCTCGGCATGGTTCATGGTGTAGCGCACCTGCTCGGTGGACAGCCGTACGTTCACCGTGTGCAGCACCGCCCCCAGCATCGGCACGGCAAAGAAGCACTCCAGCGCCCGGTGGCTGTCCCAGTCGAGTAAGGCCACGGTGTCGCCAGGCTTGACCCCGGCGGTGGTCAGCACATTGGCTAGCCGCTGAATGCGTTCGAGCAGCGTGGTGTAGGTGTAGCGCAGCTTGTCGGCGTAGACGATTTCCTGGTTGGGCTGGTAACGCACCCCCGACAGCAGCAGGCGCTTGATCAGCAGCGGATAGGCGTAGGCCTGCTCGGCCGCGGGCATGACGCGAGTGGTGATCATGTCGGCGGCCTTCACAGTTGCCCGGCCTCGAGCAGGTACAGGCTGTCGCTACCGGCCCTGACGCTGGCGCTCAGCGAATGAATGCGTGGCAGCAGGCGGGCAAAGTAGAACCGCGCGGTGCCCAGCTTGCTCAGGTGGAACGGCTCGGGGACCGCATGACACTGGCATACCACGGCCATGCGTGCCCACAGGTAGGCGTAGAAGGTGTAGCCAAACACCTGCAGGTACTCCACCGCCGCCGCGCCAAGCTCGCGCGGGTTGCCCTGGGCGCGGTCGAGCACCCAGGCGGTCAGCTCGTCGAGGTTGCGCACGGCAGCCAGCAGCGGCGCGCCGAACTCGGCGCACGCCGCGGGCAGCGTCTCGACAAAGGCGGTAATTTCGTCGGACACGCTGCGATAGGCCTGGCCGCCATCGGCAAACAGTTTGCGCCCCACCAGGTCGAGGGCCTGGATGCCGTTGGTGCCCTCGTAGATCTGGGTGATGCGGCAGTCGCGGATCAACTGCTCCTGACCCCACTCGCGGATATAGCCATGGCCGCCCAGCACCTGCTGGCCGTGCACGGTGGTTTCCAGCCCCATGTCGGTGAGGAAGGCCTTGGCCACCGGTGTGAGCAACGCCACCCTGGCCTCGGCCTGGGCGCGTGCGACCGGGGCCTCGCTGTATTTGGCCAGGTCCAGCTGCAGTGCCACATAGGTGGAGAAGGCCCGCCCGCCTTCGTTCAGCGCTTTCATGGTCAGCAGCATGCGCCGCACGTCCGGATGGACGACGATCGGGTCCGCGCCTTGCCCCGGCGCTTCGGCACCGGTCGGCGCACGGCCCTGCTGGCGATCACGGGCGTAGGCGATGGCGCCCTGGTAGGAGCGTTCGCCCAGGGCAAGGCCCTGGATACCTACGCCAAGGCGCTCGTAGTTCATCATGGTGAACATCGCGTTGAGGCCCTTGTTCGGCTCGCCGACCAGGTAGCCGATTGCACCGTCGAAGTTCATCACACAGGTGGCCGAGGCCTTGATGCCCATCTTGTGCTCGATCGACCCGCAACTCACCGCATTGGCCTCGCCCAGCACGCCGTCGGCGTCAACCAGCACCTTGGGCACCAGGAACAGCGAGATGCCCTTGGGCCCGGCTGGCGCATCCGGCAGCCGCGCCAGCACCAGGTGGATGATGTTCTCGGTCAGGTCCTGCTCACCGCCAGTGATGAAGATCTTGGTCCCGCTGATGCGATAGCGGCCATCGGCAACCGGCTCGGCGCGAGTGCGAATCAGGCCCAGGTCGGTGCCAGCGTGCGGTTCGGTCAGGCACATCGAACCGGTCCAGCGCCCTTGGTACATGGGCGGCAGATACAGCGCCTTCAACGGCTCGCTGGCATGGTTGAGCAGCGCCAGGCAGGCTCCGGCCGTGAGCATCGGGTACAGGCCGAACGACAGGTTGGCGGCATTGAGCATTTCTTCGAGCTGGGCGCCGATCACTTTCGGCATGCCCATGCCCCCATATTCCGGGGCACCAGCCACACCCACCCAGCCATCTGCGGCAAATGCCCGGTAGGCATCGGCGAAGCCATCGGGGGTGTGTACCTGGCCGGCCTCCCAGCGGCAGCCCTGCTCGTCGCCACTGCGGTTGAGCGGCGCCACCACCTCGGCAATCAGCCGGCCGGCCTGTTCGAGCACGGCCCGGGCAGTATCGCCATCGAACTGCTCGGCCAGCGCGGGCGTTTGCGCCCACCAGGCCGGGATGTCGAACACTTCGTTGAACAGAAAATCCATGTCGCGCAGTGGCGGAAGGTAATCAGACATGAGGCGAACACTCGGTTTCTTGGGTTTGCGGAAGCGACGTGGCCTGGGCCTCGGCAGGTGCCGGGGCGGCCTGGCCACGCAGGAGGAAATGCGACAACGCAGGGATCAACACCAGAGCGCCGAGCATGTTCCACAGGAACATGAAGGTCAGCAGCAGGCCCATGTCGGCCTGGAACTTGATCGGCGACCAGGCCCAGCCGACCACGCCGGCGGCCAAGGTGATGCCGACCAGCCCGACCACACGGCCGGTGAAGGCCACGGCTTTCTGGTAGGCCTGGGCCAGGCTCAACCCGGCGCGCTGGTAGTGCAGTTGCACGCTGAGCAGGTACAGCGCGTAGTCCACGCCGATGCCTACGCCCAGGGCGATCACCGGCAAGGTGGCGACCTTGACGCCAATGCCCATGGCTACCATCAGCGCCTCGCACAGCACCGAGGTGAGCATCAGCGGCAGGATCGCCACCAGCGTGGCGCGCCAGCTACGGAAGGTGAACAGGCAGAACAGCGTGACCGCCAGGTACACCAGCAACAGCATGCGGTGGTTGGCCTCGCGGACCACCACGTTGGTGGCAGCCTCGATACCGGCGCTGCCAGCGGCCAGCAGGAACCGCTGTTCGGCGCTGCTGTTGGCCTGGGCAAAACGCTCGGCCACGGCGGCCACCTGGGCCAGGGTGTCGGCGCGATGGTCCTTGAGGTAGGCGATTACCGGCATCAGCGAGCAGTCGTTGTTGAACAACTCTGGGGCGTTGACCGAAGCCTGCTGGGCGGCGTAGTTGAGCACGTCCTGGTTGCGCTGCAGGCTGTTCAGGCGCGGGTTACCTTCGTAGGTGCCGGCGGTGATCTGGCGCACTGCGTTGGCCAGCGACACGGTGGTCTGCACACCCGGCAGTTGCTGCAGCTCCCAGGCCAGGCGGTCGGCAAGGACCAGCGTCTGGTATTGCAGGCAGCCTTCCGGAGCGGTCTTGACCATGACCGCGAAGGTATCGCTGGACAGCGCGTAGTGCTGGGTGATGTAGGCGTTGTCGAGGTTGTAGCGGGAGTCGGCGCGCAGCTCGGGGGCACCGCTGTCGAGGTCGCCGATTTTCAGTTGCAGGCTGCCCCAGATGCCGAGGGCGCCCAGGGCCAGGGCCACCAGCAGTGCGGCGCTGGCCCATTTGCGTTCGGTGAAGCGGTCGAGCAGGTCCCACAGCCGGCCGAAGCCGCGGTGCTGGGCTGCGCGGGCGTCGATATGCAGGGCCCGCTCGGCAGCCTTGCGGCCAACACCAACATAAGACAGCGCCACCGGCATCAGCAGCAGCGAGGTGAAGATCAGCACCGCCACGCCGATGCTGGCGGTGATCGCCAGGTCCTGGATCACCGGGATGTCGATCAGCATCAGCACGGCAAAGCCCACCGCATCGGCCAGCAACGCAGTCACCCCGGCCACGAACAGGCGGCGGAAGGTATAGCGCGCTGCCACCTGGCGGTGGGTGCCACGGCCGATGTCCTGGAGGATGCCGTTCATCTTCTGCGCCGCGTGGGATACGCCGATGGCAAAGATCAGGAATGGCACCAGGATCGAATACGGGTCGATGGCGTAGCCCAGCCAGGCGACGATGCCCAGCTGCCACACCACCGCGGTCAGCGAACACAGCACCACCAGCAGGGTGCTGCGTACGCAACGGGTATAGCAGTAAATGATCAGCAGACTGGTCAGCACCGCCAGGGCGAAGAACGCCATCACCTGGATCAGCCCGTCGATCAGGTCGCCCATCAGCTTGGCGAAGCCGATCACATGGATGCGGTACTGGCCGCTGGCCTGGTACTGGCTGCGCAGTTGTTCAAGCTTCTGCGAGAAGGCGTGGTAGTCGAGGCCCTTGCCGGTGGCCGAATCCTGGTCGAGCAGCGGCACGACCAGCATGCTCGACTTGAAGTCGCGCGCCACCAGGCTGCCGACGATGTTGGCGCGCTCGATGTTCTGCCGCAGCTGCTCGATGTCACCCGCAGCGCCCTGGTAACCATCGGGCATCACCGGGCCGCCCTGGAAGCCCTCCTCGGTCACCTCGGTCCAGCGCACCGCCGGGCTCCACAGCGACTTCACCCAGGCCCGGTCCACGCCCTGGCTGAGGAACAGCTCGTCGTTGATTTGGCGCAGGGTCTGCAGGTAGCCCGGGTCGAAGATATCGCCCTGGGTGTTCTCCACCACCACCCGCACCGCGTTGCCCAGGCCACGCAGTGATGGGCGGTTTTCCAGGTAGTTCTGGATGTAGGGGTGACTCTGCGGCAGCATCTTGTCGAAACTGGGGCGCAGCTCCAGGCGGGTCAGCGCCATGTAGCCCAGCACCAGAGTCGCCAGCAGCATGCACAGCAGGAACGGCAGGCGATGGTTGAACACCAGGCGCTCCAGGCAATTGCCCGAGCGTGGGTCGAAATCGTCAAGGTTGCGGATTACCGGCAGGGTGTCTTGGCGGGTAGCGGCCATCAGGGTCTTCTCTTGTTATGGGTGCAGCGTGGGGTTACCGGCCTGGTTGCGCACGCCCCGCTCGCCCACCAATACCAGGCCGTTGCCGGTATCGGTGGCGAGCGCGGTCACCGGGCCACGGGCGCTTTGCGGCACCGGGCTGAAGCTGGCGCCATCATCCCGGCTGAGCAGCAGGTCGCCAGCCTGGCTGGCCAGCCACAGCTGGCCGTCACGGTCGACACCGGCGGCGGTGAGGCTGGTGTTCACACCCGTGCTGACCGGTTGCCATTGCCGGCCGCCATCGGTGCTGCGGTAGGCATGCCCACGCAGGCCGTAGACCAGCAGTACGCCAGGCTTGCCGACAGCACCGAACAGTGTGCCGGCGTAGGGTGTCTCGACACGGCTGAAGCGCTCACCGTCCTGCTTCAGCAACAGGCCTTGCTCGCCGGTGATGTACAGCTCGTCACCCACCGCGGCCAGGCTGGTCAGGTGCAGGCCTTGCGGGTTATCGCTGTGGTCGAGCCAGGGCTGCCAGTGCTCGCCGCCGTCAACGGTGCGCAACAGCAGGTTGAACACGCCGACCGCATAGCCATTGCGGGCATCGCCGAACCACACGTCGAGCAAGGCATTGTCGCTACCCGTGCCCGGCAGTTGTTCGGCCAGCGCCCGGCCATCCAGCTGCTTCTGCCAGTGCACGCCGCCATCACGGCTGTGCAGCACCACGCCATCGTGGCCAACCGCCCAGCCCAGCTCGGGCGTGGCGAAGCTCACGGCATTAAGGTCGGCGCTGACCGGCACCTGAGCCTGCTGCCAGTGCGCGCCATGGTCGTCGGAGTACAGGATGTGCCCGCGCGGGCCCACCGCGACCAGGCGCTGGCCGGCCAGGGTTACATCGCGCAAGGCGCTGCTGGCGACCAGGGCGCTGGGCATGGCGGGCAGGTCCAGCACATCGGTGAAGGGCGCAGCCTGGGCCGCGCCCTGCAGCGCGGCCAAAGCCAGAACTACCACGCTGCATCGTTTGAAGACAGACATTGCCACCTCTGCTCCGTGCGTTCAGCGAATGCCGTTGCCGGCCAGCGACTCGGGCGACCACTGGGTTTTCGACAGTGGGTCGATATAGCGGATGCCGCCGTAGGCACCGACCACGCCATTGAGGTTATAGGTGCCGCCGATCAGGTCGTAGATCATGAACGGCGTGGCGTCCGGGGTCTGCTTGTCATAGCTCTGGGTGAGGAAGGCGAACGAGCCGCGGTACAGCTGGCCACGGGCGTCGTACTGGTCCGAGGCCAGGGCGATCCAGCTGTCTTCGTCGAGGTAGAAGCGGCGCTTGTGGTAGATATGGCGCGCACCGTCCTTGAGCTTGCCTTCCACCACCCACACCCGGTGCTTCTCCCAACGCACGAACTGTGGCGCCAGGTGATTGGGGGTGATCACCTGCTTGACGTCGGTGTTGTAGGTCAGCTGGTAGGTGTTGTACGGCACGTACATTTCCTGCTTGCCGACCAGGGTCCAGTCGTAGCGGTCCAGCGCACCGTTGAAGACGAACACGTCATCGTAGGTACCCGAACCCGAAGTGCCCGGGTTGGGCGTGTCGTAGGCGAGGTTCGGAGCCAGCTTGACCCGGCGCTGGCCCGGCAGGTACTGCCAGGCGCTGCGTGGCTGCACCAGCGGGTTGGCGGCATCACGCAGCATCATCGCTTCGCCGGCACGGCGTGCGGGCCCGGTGTACACCAGTTTCATCTGGTAGTAGGTGTCCTTGGCACCGATCGGCTTGGTCATGTCCTCGTAGATCGGGTAGCTGATATTGGCCTGGCCGGTGGTCGACAGCGATGGCTTGCCGGCAGCGTCGACGTTCCAAGAGTCGTACTTGGCAGTCATGCTCACGCCCTGATAGCGCAGCAGGAAGTTCCACATGGCCTCGGCGCCGTTCTGCGGAATGGGGAACGGGATACCCGGCAGCACGTTGTCCACCGCCGTACCGCCCTCCTTGCTGTTGGCGGCAGTGGCGTTCTTGCGGGTGTTGTCCAGTACCGCTTGCGGCAGCGCTACGCTACGGTGGGTCGGGTATACATCGACGCGGTAGCTGGGGTAGCGCTTGAGCAGTTCCAGGGTGGTGGCAGTCAGCTGGCCCTTGTACTGCTCGGCGTTCTTGCCATCGATGACCAGCAGCGGCTTGTCGCTGGCGAACGGGTCGGAGCGCATGCTGGCGCCGCTCTGGTAGCTGGCTGGCGGCGTCAGCAGGCCGCCCTGGTAGGCCGGGATGGAGCCATCGGCATTGCCGGCCTTTTCCGCGCCGATGGCGGTCAGGCTGGTGCCCAGGCGCGCGGCCTGGTCAGTGGAAACGGCGGCCTGGGCAGCATTCAGGGCGGCCAGTGACAGGCACGAGGCCAGCAGGGTACGTACGAAATTCATGATGGTTGTCTTCCTGTGTAGGCTGTAGGAAACATGACTCAGAAGGTCGTCTTGACGGTCAGGTACAGGGCGCCACGATCCTCGGTGGTGGCACCACCGCCGGAGAAGGAGGCGTAGCCGCCGCCGTAGCAGGTGTAATCCTGTTCGCCGTCCAGGGCGTTGGGGGTGCTGCCGTCGGTCTGGCCGTCCTTGCAGGCCTTGGTCTCACCGAAACTGTCGACGTACTTGAGGTCGACGAAGTACTGGTTGTAGATCGCGGCGCTCACACCCACCGCATAGTTGCCAGTGTTCTCGGCGCCGCCGCCTTGCACCGGCGACACGCCGTCGAGGCCGACGTTGACCGACAGCGGCATGCTCAGGTCCATGCCCGGCAGCACCTGGTACCAGGTAGGGGTGAAGTTGACGGCGATGCCCCAGTTGTCGCGGGTGGCCTTGTCGATGCCGCGGTAGCTGCTCTTGCCCTTGTACAAGGCCTCGTTGTGGCTATCGAGTTTGAGCAGGTTGCTGTAGAACAGCTCGCCAAGCAGGGTTGCCGAATCGAACAGCGGCGTATCGCCAATGGTCATCAGACCGTTCAAGGTCCAGTGCAAGGTGTCGCCGGTGGCGCTCAGCCCGTCGCCATCCTTGGGTACGTCGTAGATCACCCCGCTGCTGGGCAGGCGTGCCGGCAGCAGGCCGAAGCCGCCGCCCAGGCCACCCTGGCCGGGGGCACTGACGATTGCCGGGATGCTCGCCAGCGGCATGTTGTGGCGGATGTTCAGGTCGCTGCCGACACTGATGCCACCCACATCCTTGGACAGGCTCAGGCCATAGATGTCGATGTCGTCGGAATAGGCGAACTGGTAGGTAGTGCTTTGCAGCGAGTTGTACAGGTTGCCGACTGCACCTTGGCGGCTGCCCGGCGGGTTGCCGAACGGGCCGTTGGCGACGGTCATGCCGCGCGCGTCGAGCCAGGCCTGCGGGAGGATCTCTGAGGTCTTGCGGTAGTAGAAACCGAGGGTGCCGCCCAGCCACTCCGGCGACCACTTGGCCATGATGCCCCAGTCGCCGCTCTTGCCCGGTTTGAGGTCATGGCCACGGCGGATGGTGGTCAGCGCGCCGCGCACCGGGATCAGCCCCGGGGTGCCGGTGTGGCCGAGCAGGAAGCTTTGGGCGCCCTCGCCTACCACATCCGAGCCGCCATAGTAGGTACCGGCTTCGGGCAGGCGGGCGGCGTCCCAGTCGAAGAAGTACTGGGCCCCCAGGGTCAGTTCGGAGTTGACCAGGAACGAGGTCGACAGCTGGTTGCGCGGCACGAACAGCTCCTTGGCCTCGGTGCCCGGCGAGGCGGCCAGCTTGGCCAGGTCCAGGCCCGACTGGCCGTAGCTCAGCGAGTGCACCGGGTTGAGCAGGGTTTCACCCCAGAACAGGTTGTGCTGGCCCAGCTTGGCGCTGACCTGCGAAGCCTCGCCGACTTCACGGCTGAAGAACACGAAGGCATCCAGCACTTCACCGGACGGGCCGCTGTAGTAACGCTGGGCGTAGTTGCTCAGGTGCGGGCTGCCCAACGGCACACCGGTGCCGGGCAGGCCATTGAGGCTGGGGTTGATGCCGGACTGGTCACCGTTGCCGTTGACGAACGGGTTGCTATTGGAGCCGGTGTTGTCATAGGCCTTGTCGTACCAGCTGGCGGTGCTGACGCGGAACCCGGTGTTGCCCTGGTAGACCACATCCAGTTCGGTCAGCAGGTCGACCCGGTTGGTGATGTTGGTGCCGGCCTTGCGGAAGTTGTAGTCACCGTCGTTGCTGTTGGGCGTGCCCAACATGCGCTTGTCGGCGCTTTCGGTGCGTACGCCGTAGTTGTACTTGACGGTGTTGTCGAAGCGCACGGCCCAGTTTTCATTTCCGGTATCGACTTCGAACGCCTGGGCGGCGGGCAGCGTGAGCAGGCCGATGGCGCAGGCGAGCAGGCAGCGCTGTGGTTTCACAGCACGGTGAATGCGGTGTTCTGGCATTACGATGGCTCCACGTATTGTTATTGTTTTTTTTGCCGCCCGTCTTTTGCGAGCGTGGCTGGGGCGTCCATGCGCTATTGCAGGTTGGGCTGGTCCAGTCGCTGGATGAACGCCTCGGCCTGCGGCCAGGGGCCGAAGCCGGAGGCCGGGTTGAGGTGGCCGACGGCCCCCAGTCCGACCAGTTCGCTACCCCAGCCTTGGGCCAGGGCGCTGGCTGCGGCAAAGCTGGCCAGGTGGTCGTTGCTGCTGGCCGCGACAATGCTGGGGAACGGCAGCGGCTGCTGGGGCAATGGCGACCAGCCGTGCTCGGCCAGGCTGGCCGGGCTTGGGTAGTGGGCCGGCCATGGCGCGTTCAGGTCGGGCGGCGCCGCCAGCAATGCACCCTTGATCGGCCGCCGGTAGCGCGCCGCCCAGTGGGCGACCATCAGCACGCCTGCGCTGTGCGCTACCAGGATCACTTCACCATCGATCTGGTCCAGTTCGCGCTGGATCGCCTCGACCCGGGCCGTGCAGCTCAGGCCGTCGACTTGCAGCGGCGGTACGCTGCGCACCTTGGCCAGGCGGCCTGCGAGCAGGGTCTGCCAGTGTTCGGCGACATGGTCGCGCAGGCCGGGGACGATCAGCACGGTGGCAGTGGTTTGCAGTTTTTCCACGGTGAACCTCGTGTGCGGTGTAGCTCTTGAGGTTCACAGTAAACAGCCCACCCACCGGGTGCTTCACATTGGGCGTCAGGGGCTTTTCATTTGATGACAATGGCCAAGACAGGGCTTTGCTTTTCAATTCATGACACGCAGGCTATAAACACAAAACGCATGTCGGCATACCCAACAACAAGAAACCGCATGGAAAACAACCAAAGATGCCTGCCCTAGTCCGTGCCGCCAGCTTGACCAATTACCTTGAGGTGTCCCGCCACCTGGGCCTCAATCCCCATGCACTGTTGGCACAGGTTGGCCTCAGCGCCGCGTTGCTCGATGACCCCAACCGGCGTATCCCGGTTGCCAGCGTCATCACCTTGCTGGAGGCCTCCGCCAGCGCCACCCGTTGCGAAAGTTTCGGCCTGCGCATGGCCGAGTTGCGGCAACTGTCGGACTTCGGCGAAATCAGCCTGCTGCTCAGCCACCAACGCACCCTGCGCGATGCGCTGCAGGTAATCGTGCAGTACCGTCACCTGCTCAATGACGCTCTGGCCATTCATATCGAGGAAGCCGGCAAGACCGTGGTCATCCGCGAGGAAGTGATCAACGAACGCGCGCCCTGCAGCCGCCAGGCCACCGAGCTGGCGATCGGCGTGATGATGCGCCTGTGCGCGGCGCTGTTAGGTGCGCATTGGCACCCGATCAGCGCCAACTTCACTCACGCGCCTCCCGCCGACCTGGCCACCCACCGGCGCATTTTCGGCTGCACGCTGGTGTTCGGCAGCGAGTTCAACGGTATCGTCTGCCCGGCCGCCGACCTCGACAGCGCCAGCCCGCAAGCCAACGAGGCCATGGCGCGCCTGGCGCAGCGCTATCTGGACAGCCTGCCGGCGGGCGGCACGCCGTCCCTGGAGCTGGAGTTGCGCAAGACCATCTACCTGCTGCTGCCCATGGGCCGCGCCACCATCGAGCAGGTGGCACAGACCCAGGGCATGAACGTGCGCACCCTGCAGCGGCGCCTGGAAGAAAGCGGGTTGACCTTCAAGGACCTGATCAACAGCGTGCGCCGTGACCTGGTGATGCGCTACCTGGAAAACCCCGGCTATTCGCTGGGGCGTATCGCCGACATGCTGGGTTATTCGATGCCCAGCTCGTTCACCCGCTGGTTCATCGCCCAGTTCGGCATGCCGCCGGCCAGTTGGCGGGCACAGCGGGCTGATCAAGGGCTTTAGCTTTAGCTTGATCCTGGTACGGCCCGTGTAGGAGCGGCCTTGTGTCGCGATAGGGCTGCGCAGCAGCCCCGGGGGTTCAGTGCAGACGCCCATATTGCCGGGGCTGCTGCGCAGCCCTTTCGCGACACAAGGCCGCTCCTATGTATGGACTCGCCCACACTGTCTAGCTGCTTTTGAACATAGGAACCCGGTTGCATCTATGTATCAGGCCTGTTCGA
>NZ_NEIR01000025.1:0-37248 GCF_002112825.1 Pseudomonas sp. B5(2017) | reverse complement strand
AGTTGGGGAAACCATCGGGTCAGCTTGGTGGCATCCGCCGAAGGGTATTGTTTTGTTTCCCGTACTGAACGCACCTGCCTTGCAAAAATCCAGATGCTCCCACAGGGTACGTGGATTGCTTGCAATTTCAGTTATCTACGCGACAGCGCAGCCCAAAGGGCTGGGCCATCTCCCACAGGGAAAATTGCAAAGGCTAATCACCCGTCAACCCCTGCAACCGGCGGTACTCCCGCAGCACATTCGGTACATAGCGCCGGGTCTCGGCAAACGGCGGTACCGCACCACGGCGCAACACAGCTTCGGGGCCGGCGTTGTAGGCCGCCACGGCCAGGGTGATGTCATTGTCGAACAAGTTGAGCATGCGCTTGAGGTAGCGGGCCCCGCCCTGCACGTTGTCTTCCGGGTCCAGGCGGTTTTCCACGCCCATCTCGCGGGCGGTATCCGGCATCAGTTGCATCAGCCCCACGGCGCCCGCCGGTGAACGGGCCTTGGGGTTGTAGCCGGACTCGGCCTTGATCACCGCATGCAGCAACGCCGGGGGGACGTCGTGGGTACGCGCCGCGGCGGCGACCAGCTTGGCGTAGGGGCGGCCGGTGATGAGCTGCGCGTTGGCCGGGCCGGCCTGGGCCTTCGGCTCGCTGATCACCGTTTCATAGAGGCGCCCGGGTCGATGGACGTTGGTCAGTATGTAGCTGCCTTTGGCGTCGATGGAAATGTACACATCGGCCTGGGCAGCACCTGCCACCAGCCAGATCAAACCGAGAATGAGTCCACGCATGTCGGTCGCCTCTTCGTGGTACCCCCAAATTTGGGGGATATACCCCGGAAAACCCGAGGTCGATGACCACGACGCAAGCACTGTGCCGCTTTGCATACCGCATGGTGCAAGGCGCCAGCGCAGGCGTGCACGGCTGTTGCATGGAGCCTGCAAAAGCTTGTCCCCATGCAGCGGAGGGCTTCACCATGCAGCGCAGAACCAACCCTCAACGTGGCTTCACCCTGCTTGAACTCCTGGTGGTGCTGGTGGTGCTCGGCCTGTTGGCCGGTATCGTCGCGCCCAAGTACTTCAGCCAGCTAGGCCGCTCCGAGGCCAAGGTGGCGCGGGCGCAGATAGAGGGGCTGAGCAAGGCCCTGGACCTGTACCGCCTCGAAGTCGGCCACTACCCCAGCAGTGAGCAAGGCCTGCAGGCCCTGGTGATCGCCCCCAGTGGCGAAGCGCGCTGGACCGGCCCGTACCTGCAGAAGGCCGTGCCGCAAGACCCGTGGGGCCGCCCGTACATCTACCGGCAACCTGGCGAGAACGGCGGCGAGTACGACCTGCTGTCGATGGGCAAGGACGGCCAGCCCGGTGGCGACGGGGAAAACGCCGAAATCACCAGTTGGCAGTAGGGAGAACGACCATGCGCTACAGCCTCAAGGCCCTGGGCAGGCAGGGTGTGGTGCAGTTGCAGATCGACGCCGAGGACGCCGACCAGGCCCGCCGCCAGGCCGAGGACCAGGGCCTGCGCGTGCTCAGCCTGCGCGGCCACGGCGGCGCCTTGCGCGGCATGGCCTGGCGCCGCGAAGCAAGCTTTGACCTGGTGCTGTTCAGCCAGGAACTTTCAACCCTGCTCAACGCCGGCCTGCCGCTGATCGACGCGCTGGAGAGCCTGGCGGAAAAGGCCCCCGCAGCGGCAACGCGCAAAGTGCTCGCCGAACTGGTCCGCCAACTGTACGAAGGCCGCTCGCTGTCTCAGGCCCTGGGCCAGCAGCCACGGGTATTCCCGCCGCTGTACGTGGCGCTGGTGCAATCCAGCGAGCGTACCGGCGCACTGGGCGACGCCCTCGCCCGCTACATCAGCTACCGCCAGCGCCTGGACCTGGTACGGCAGAAGCTGGTGGGCGCCTCGGTGTACCCGTTGCTGCTATTGCTGGTGGGCGGTGGCGTGGTGCTGTTCCTGCTTGGCTACGTGGTGCCGCGTTTCAGCCAGGTATTCGAGGGCATGGGCACCGAGTTGCCCTGGCTGTCTCGGCTACTGATGCAGATCGGCCTGTTCCTGCATGCCCAGCAACTGCCACTGGCGTTGGGCACCCTCGGCGTGGTCATGGCGCTGTGGCTGCTGCGCCGCCAGCCACGGGTGCGGCGCTGGGCAGCCTGCCAGCTGCGGCGCCTGCCGGCACTGCACCAACGCCTGATGATGTACGAACTGGCGCGCTTCTACCGCTCGTTGGGCATCCTGCTGCAAGGCGGCATCCCCATCCTCACCGCCATGGGCATGGCCCGCGGCCTGCTCGGCAGCGCGGCGGCCCAGGGCCTGGAGCACGCCAGCCAGCGGGTCGGCGAAGGGCTGCCGTTGTCCGACGCGCTGGAGGCCGGGCAACTGGTCACGCCGGTATCGCTGCGCCTGCTACGGGCCGGCGAGCAGTCCGGCAACCTGGGCGAGATGCTGGAGCGCTGCGCCGACTTCCATGACCAGGAAATCGGCCGCTGGGTGGAATGGTTCGTCAAACTGTTCGAACCACTGCTGATGACCTTCATCGGCCTGCTGATCGGCCTGATCGTGATCCTGATGTACATGCCGATCTTCGAACTGGCCTCGAGCATTCACTGAATGGCCAGGCCCAGGCTTTCACGCAGGGTGGTGCCCTCGTAGGCGGTGCGGTATACCCCGCGCTCCTGCAGCAGCGGCACCACTTGCTCGGTAAAGCGGCGGAACTGCCCGGGGTGGCCGATATAGATGTTGAAGCCATCCAGGGCCCGCGCCTCGAACCACTCGGCCATTCTGGCCGCTACCGTTGCCGGCGAACCGACGAAGGCCCCCGGCCGCAACTGGCGGCCGAACTCCACCGCCTGGCGCAAGCTCAAGCCCTGCTCCCGTGCCTGGTCGGCAATGCGCCTGGCGTTGGTGAAGAAGCTGCTGCGCGCGTGCTCCAGGCTTTCTTGCGGGAATGGCGCATCGAGGTCGTACTGGCTGAAGTCGTGCCAGCCGAAGTTGCGCCCGAACTCCTTGAGCGCCAGCTCGAAGCTGTGGTCCTGCTGGTGGTAATGGCGCTCGATCTCGCGGGCGTGTTCGTCGGTGTCGCCGACATAGATCTCGGCCCCGGGCAATACCAGCAACTGCTCGGGGTCACGCCCCAGCCGCGCGGCGCGGCCCTTCACATCACGGTAGAACGCCTGGCCCTGCTCGATGCTGGCGGCGTGGGTGAAGATTACATCCGCGGTGGCAGCCCCAAGGTCACGCCCTTGCTGCGAATCGCCGGCCTGGAAGATGACCGGCTGGCCCTGTGGCGAGCGCTGGATGTTCAACGGCCCCACCACCGAGAAGTGCTCGCCCTTGTGGTTCAGGGCATGCATCCGGCTGGGGTCGAGGAACTGCCCGGTGGCCCGGTTGCGCGGGAAGGCGCCGTCTTCATAGGAGCGCCACAGGCCCTGCACCACCGCGACGTGCTCCTGGGCGCGGGCATAGCGGGTGTCGTAGTCGTAGTGCTCGTCACGGCCATAGTTGCCGGCGGTGCCGGCGTCGCCACTGGTGACCACGTTCCAGCCGGCGCGGCCCTTGCTGATCAGGTCCAGCGAGGCAAGGCGGCGGGCGACGTTGAACGGTTCGTTGTAGGAAGTGGTCAGGGTGCCGACCAGGCCGATGTGGCGTGTGCTTACCGCCAGCGCCGAGAGCAGGGTCAGCGGCTCCAGGCGGTTGAGGTAATGGGACGGCGAGCCGGGGGTGATGTACTGGCTGTCGACGATGAACATCAGGTCGAACAACGCCGCCTCGGCCTGACGGGCGATGTCGATGTACCAATCGATATTGACGCTGGCGTCGGCAGGCAGCTCCGGGTCGAGCCACAGGTTGTGCCGGCCAGGGCCGCCGCAGCCCATGGTCAGGGCACCGAGCTTGATCTTGCGGGTGGTCATGGGTATTCCTCGGAAATGGTGGTGGCTGGGCCGGCCTCTTCGCGGGTAAACCCGCTCCCACAGGAATTGCGCAGTATTCGAGTGCTGCACTGCCCCTGTGGGAGCGGGTTTACCCGCGAAAGGGCCGGTACAGGCGTAATCAGTGCTCGAACGCCGCCGCGAACGAGGTATCGAACAGGCTGGCCGCCGGGTAGGCCTTGATCAGCCCCAGCCCGGCAAAGAAGTCCACGGTCTTCTGCGCCTCCACGATCACCTGCGGGGTCAGTGCCGCCACATCGGTACGCGCCCGGGCAAACCAGGCCCGGGCGATGTCGCGGTCGGCACGGGTGCGCTTGGCCCAGGCATCGGCATACGCCTCGGTGTGGGCGGGGTCGCTCAGGGTCCAGTCACGGGCCTTCTTCAGGCGCTGGAGAAAATCACTGATCTGCGCCCGCTTGGCCTCCACCGCCTTGGCATTGGCCACCACGAAACTCTGTGCCGGGATCAGCCCTTCGGCCGTGGCCAGCACCCGCGCCCCTTGGCGCTCCTGCTGGGTGACATAGGGTTCCCAGGTGGCGATCACATCCACCGAACCACCATCCAGGGCATGCGACGCATCCAGGGCGCTGAGGTAGCGCAGCTCCAGGGCGTCACGCGGCACCGCCGCCTTGTCCAGCGCGCTGAACAGCAGTTGCTGGCTCCAGGAACCCTTCCAGATCGCCGCACGCTTGCCACGCAGGTCTTCGAGGCGGTGAATGTTCGAGTCCTTGCGTGCCAGGATGGCCACGCCCTCCAGGTTCTGCCGGCTGACCGCAATCACCTTGATCGGCGCACCCAGCGCACCGAGGAACAACGGCGGCGCATCGCCCAGCAGGCCGATGTCCAGGCTGCCCACGTTCAGCGCCTCGGCCACCGGCGAGCCGGCGGTGAACTGCTTCCATTCCAGGGTATAGGGCAGGTCGTCGAGCACGCCGGCCGCTTCCATCACGGCGCGGGCATTGAAGCTCTGGTCGCCAACCACCAGGGTTTGCGCGGCGGCCGCCAGGCTGAGGGAGCTGGCCAGCACACCGGCGGCCAATTGCTTGAGGTATCGCACGTTCGTCTCCAGGTACCGTCGAGGTACATAAGGCCGATCCGCGCGTGCGGTCTCGTGGGGTAATCGCGGGGCTTGCTGTTCGTTGCGCCCATTTCAAAACAGATCAGCCAAGCTGTAAATGCATTTTTTGCATATTAGCTTATGAATATTTTTACTTTTAAGAATACTCACCGCATTTGCTAGGGTTTAACCAAACCGTCAGCCGAGCCTGAACCATGAGCCAACCCCTGCGCCTCGAGCGCCTGCGCCACTTCATCGACGCACTTTCGCAACTGCTGGACCGGGAAACCGACGAAGCCACCCTCCTCGACCAGGGCCAGGGCCTGCTGCGCAGCCTGGTCGCCCATGACGACTGGCTGCCCGAGGCGCTGGCGCAGCCGGACCCGGCCCGTTACCAGCAATACCTGCTGCATTGCGATTCGCGCCAGCGCTTTTCCATCGTCAGTTTCGTATGGGGGCCAGGCCAGCAGACGCCGATCCACGACCACCGGGTGTGGGGCCTGATTGGCATGTTGCGTGGCGCCGAATACTCGCAAGGCTTTGTCCGTAGCGAGCACGGTACGTTGCTGCCGGCAGGCGAGCCGGTGCGCATCGACCCCGGCCACGTGGAGGCCGTATCGCCGCGCATCGGTGATATCCATCAGGTCAGCAACGCCTTCGCCGACCAGGTGTCGATCAGCATTCACGTGTATGGCGCCAACATCGGCGCCGTCAGCCGTGCCGTGTACCTGCCCGACGGCAGCGAGAAACCGTTCATTTCCGGCTATTCCAACACCCTTCTGCCCAATATCTGGGACCTGTCCAAAGAGAACCCTGCCCCATGAGTACCGTAGCCACCCGCGCCTTCCACGACATTCGTCGGGCATTGCTGGCCCATGAAGAACTGGCGCTGATCGATGTACGCGAGGAAGACCCGTTCGCCCAGGCACACCCGTTGTTCGCCGCCAACATTCCGTTGTCGAAACTGGAGCTGGAGGTGTTTGCCCGGGTCCCCCGGCGCGACACCGCCATCACCCTGTATGACGACGGCGAAGGCCTGGCGGCCCAGGCCGGCCAGCGTCTGACGGCACTGGGCTACAGCGATGTGGCACTGCTCGAAGGTGGCCTGGCCGGCTGGCGCGCAGCAGGCGGCGAACTGTTCCGCGACGTCAACGTGCCAAGCAAGGCCTTTGGCGAACTGGTGGAAAGCGTGCGACACACCCCATCGCTGGCGGCCGAACAGGTGCAAGCGCTGCTGGATGCCAAGGCCGATGTGGTGGTGCTCGACGCCCGCCGCTTCGACGAATACCAGACCATGAGCATCCCGGGTGGCATCAGCGTCCCGGGTGCCGAACTGGTGCTGCGGGTGGCCGAGCTGGCGCCCGACCCTGCCACCCAGGTGATCGTCAATTGCGCCGGGCGCACCCGCAGCATCATCGGCACCCAGTCGCTGGTCAACGCCGGCATCCCCAACCCGGTGGCCGCCCTGCGCAACGGCACCATTGGCTGGACCCTGGCCGGGCAAACCCTGGCCCACGGCCAGCAACGGCGCTTCGCCGAGGTTACCGACAGCACCCGTGCCGATGCCGCACAGCGCGCGCGCAGCGTGGCCGACCGCGCCGGCGTGGCCCGCCTGGAGCCCGAAGGCCTGGCCGCCTGGCAGGCTGATACCAGCCGCACCACCTACCTGTTCGACGTACGCACGCCCGAGGAATACGCCCAGGGCCACCTGCCGGCCAGCCGCAGCGTGCCGGGCGGGCAGCTGGTGCAGGAAACCGACCATGTCGCCAGCGTACGCGGGGCGCGCATCGTGCTGGTGGACGATGACGGCGTGCGGGCCCACATGAGCGCTTCGTGGCTGGCGCAGATGGGCTGGCAGGTGGCAGTGCTGGACGGTTTGTCAGCGGCAGACTTCAGTGCAGCCGGCGAGTGGCAGGCGCCGCGGCCGGCGTTGCCAGCGGTGACCGAAATCGGTGTCGAGCAGCTGGAGGACTGGCTGCAAGCGCCAGGCACCGTGCTGCTGGACTTCACCAGCAGTGCCAACTATGTGAAACGGCATATTCCAGGCGCTTACTGGGCGATCCGCGCGCAGTTGCCACAGGTGCTGGAGCGCTTGCCGGTAGCCGAGCGCTATGTGCTGACCTGCGGCAGCAGCCTGCTGGCGGGCTTTGCGGCGTTGGACTTGCAGGCGCTGACGCAAACCCCGGTGTACGTGCTGGACGGCGGCACGGCGCGCTGGATTGCGGCGGGCAAGGCGCTGGAGAGCGGCGAAACGCGCTTGGCCGTGGCGCGTACCGACCGTTATCGCCGGCCTTATGAAGGGACGGACAACCCGCACGAAGCGATGCAGGGGTATCTGGACTGGGAGTTCGGCTTGATTGCCCAGCTGGAGCGCGATGGCACCCATGGGTTCCGCGTATCGAGCTGAGATTGTCGGGGGCGCGTTGCGCCCCTTTCGCGACACAAGGCCGCTCCTACAGGGGAACGCGTAAGCTGTAGGAGCGGCCTTGTGTCGCGATGGGCTGCAACGCAGCCCCAGAAATCCCAACCATGCCGCAAATCGATGAACGACTCACACATATCATTCATCGTGATAATAACCTTCGCCCCGTTCGATTCGTGCATCACGCGCAAGACACTCACACTCCGCCCACTACTAATACATTGGCGGAGTTCTCCATGGAACAATCACTCAAACCCTTGCGCTTCCCCCTCGCTGCCCTGGCAGTGGTGGTGATCAGCGCTTGCGGTCGAACCCCCGACGCCGTGCAGGCTCCCGCCGCGCCGAAGGTCAGTGTGGCCAAGGTGATCGAGCAACCGATCAACGAATGGGACGAGTTCACCGGCCGCCTCGAAGCCCCGGAAACCGTCGAGGTTCGCCCGCGGGTCTCCGGCCAGATCGACCTGGTGGCCTTCACTGAAGGCGCCCAGGTCAAGAAAGGCGATCTGCTGTTCCAGATCGACCCGCGCCCGTTCCAGGCAGACGTCCGCCGCCTCGAAGCCCAGCTACAGCAAGCCAAGGCCACCGCCATCCGCAGCGCCAACGAAGCCCGCCGTGGCGAACGCCTGCGTGACAGCAACGCCATTTCCGCAGAACTGGCCGAATCGCGTAGCAGCGCCGCCGCCGAAGCCCGCGCCGGGGTCGACGCGATCCAGGCCCAGCTCGACCTGGCACGCCTGAACCTCAGTTTCACCCGTGTCACCGCGCCCATCAGCGGCCGTGTCAGCCGCGCCCAGTTCACCGCCGGCAACATCGTCACCGCCGATGTCACCCCGCTGACCAGCGTGGTCTCCACCGACAAGGTCTACGCCTACTTCGACGCCGACGAGCGCGTGTACCTCAAGTACACCCAGCTGGCCCGCGAAGGCCAGCGCGGCCAGAGCACCCCGGTGTACCTGGGCCTGACCAACGAAACCGGCAACCCGCACCTGGGCCAGATGAACTTCGTCGACAACCAGGTCAACCCGCGCACCGGCACCATCCGTGGCCGTGCGGTGTTCGACAACAGCGACGGCCAGTTCACCCCAGGCCTGTATGCACGCCTGAAGCTGGTAGGCAGCGCCCAGTACCAGGCCGTACTGATCAACGACGAAGCCGTGGGCACCGACCTTGGCAAGAAGTTCGTGCTGGTCATGGACAAGGACAACAAGGCCGCCTACCGCGCCGTGGAGCTGGGGCCGAAGCTGGAAGGCCTGCGCATCGTGCGCAGCGGCCTGGGCAAGGACGACCGCATCGTGGTCAAGGGCCTGCAGCGTGTGCGCCCTGGCTCACCGGTCACCCCGGAAGAGACACCGATGGCCAGCGAACAGACCCTCGCCGCCCTCGCCCAGCAGCGCCAGGCCCTGGAGGCCAGCAACCCGGCGCCGAAGGTGGCGGGCAACAACGTGAAAGTCGCCAGCGCCCAGGCGCCACGCGGTTAAGGGACCACACCGATGAACTTCTCGAAATTCTTCATTACCCGGCCAATCTTCGCCGCGGTGCTGTCGCTGGTGCTGCTGATCGCGGGTTCGATCTCGCTGTTCCAGCTGCCGATCAGCGAATACCCCGAAGTGGTGCCGCCCACCGTGGTGGTGCGCGCCAACTTCCCAGGCGCCAACCCCAAGGTCATCGGCGAAACCGTCGCCGCGCCACTGGAGCAGGCGATTACCGGCGTGGAGAACATGCTGTACATGTCCTCCCAGTCCACCGCTGACGGCAAGCTGACGCTGACCATCACCTTCGCCCTGGGCACCGACCTGGACAACGCCCAGGTGCAGGTGCAGAACCGCGTCACCCGTACCCAGCCCAAGCTGCCCGAGGAAGTGACCCGCATTGGTATCACGGTCGACAAGGCCTCGCCCGACCTGACCATGGTCGTGCACCTGACCTCGCCGGACAACCGCTACGACATGCTCTACCTGTCCAACTACGCCATCCTCAACATCAAGGACGAGCTGGCGCGCCTGGGCGGCGTGGGCGATGTGCAGCTGTTCGGCATGGGCGACTACTCGCTGCGCGTGTGGCTGGACCCGAACAAGACCGCTTCGCGCAACCTCACCGCCAGTGATGTGGTGGCTGCAATCCGCGAGCAGAACCGCCAGGTAGCCGCCGGCCAGCTGGGCGCCCCACCCGCCCCCGGTTCGACCAGCTTCCAGCTGTCGATCAACACCCAGGGTCGCCTGGTCAATGAGGAAGAGTTCGAGAACATCATCATCCGCGCCGGTGCCGATGGCGAAATCACCCGCCTGAAGGACATCGCCCGGGTCGAACTCGGCTCCAGCCAGTACGCCCTGCGTTCGCTGCTGAACAACCAGCCGGCGGTGGCCATTCCGATCTTCCAGCGCCCAGGCTCCAACGCCATCGAGATCTCCGACGAAGTGCGGGCGAAGATGGCCGAGCTGAAGAAGGACTTCCCCGAGGGCATGGACTACAGCATCGTCTATGACCCGACCGTGTTCGTCCGTGGGTCCATCGAAGCCGTGGTACACACCCTGTTCGAAGCGCTGGTGCTGGTCGTGCTGGTCGTCATCCTGTTCCTGCAGACCTGGCGTGCCTCGATCATCCCGCTGATGGCCGTGCCGGTATCGCTGATCGGTACCTTTGCCGTGATGCACCTGTTCGGCTTCTCGCTCAACGCGCTGTCATTGTTCGGCCTGGTCCTGGCCATCGGTATCGTGGTGGACGACGCCATCGTCGTGGTGGAAAACGTCGAACGCAACATCGGCCTGGGCCTGAAACCGCTGGAGGCCACGCAAAAGGCCATGGGCGAAGTGACCGGGCCGATCATCGCCACCGCCCTGGTGCTGTGCGCCGTGTTCGTGCCTGCCGCGTTCATTTCCGGCCTGACCGGCCAGTTCTACAAGCAGTTCGCCCTGACCATCGCCATTTCCACGGTGATCTCGGCATTCAACTCGCTGACCCTGTCGCCGGCCCTGGCTGCCGTGCTGCTGAAGGACCACCATGCGCCCAAGGACCGGTTCTCGCGGTTCCTGGAAAAACTGCTGGGCAGCTGGCTGTTCGCCCCGTTCAACCGCTTCTTCGACCGCGCTTCCAACCGCTACGTCGGCGGCGTGCGTCGGGTCATCCGCTCCAGCGGCATCGCCCTGTTCGTGTATGCCGGCCTGATGGGCCTGACCTACCTGGGCTTCTCGTCCACCCCGACCGGTTTCGTACCGGCCCAGGACAAGCAGTACCTGGTGGCGTTCGCCCAGCTGCCTGACGCGGCCAGCCTCGACCGCACCGAAGCGGTGATCAAGCGCATGAGCGAAATCGCCCTGAAGCAGCCTGGCGTGGCCGACTCGGTAGCCTTCCCAGGCCTGTCGATCAACGGTTTCACCAACAGCCCGAACAGCGGCATCGTGTTCACCCCGCTCAAGCCGTTCGACGAGCGCAAGGACCCGAGCCAGTCGGCGGCGGCCATCGCTGCTGCACTGAATGCCCAGTTCGCCGACATCCAGGACGCCTACATCGCGATCTTCCCGCCACCGCCGGTACAAGGCCTGGGCACCATCGGCGGCTTCCGCCTGCAGATCGAAGACCGTGGCAACCTGGGCTACGAGGCGCTGTACAAGGAAACCCAGAACATCATCGCCAAGAGCCACAACGTGCCGGAACTGGCGGGCCTGTTCACCAGCTACCAGGTCAACGTGCCGCAGGTCGATGCAGCTATCGACCGGGAAAAGGCCAAGACCCACGGCGTGGCGATCACCGACATCTTCGACACCCTGCAGGTCTACCTGGGCTCGCTGTACACCAACGACTTCAACCGCTTTGGCCGTACCTACCAGGTCAACGTCCAGGCCGAGCAGCAGTTCCGCCTCGATGCCGAGCAGATCGGCCAGCTGAAGGTGCGCAACAACCTCGGCGAGATGATCCCGCTGGCGACCTTCCTCAAGGTCAGCGACACCTCCGGGCCTGACCGAGTGATGCACTACAACGGTTTCATCACCGCCGAGATCAACGGCGCCGCGGCACCGGGCTACAGCTCCGGCCAGGCCGAAGCTGCAATCGAGAAGCTGCTGAAAGAGGAACTGCCCAACGGCATGACCTTCGAGTGGACCGACCTGACCTACCAGCAGATCCTCTCGGGCAACACTGCGCTGTTCGTGTTCCCGCTGTGCGTACTGCTGGCCTTCCTGGTGCTTGCCGCCCAGTACGAAAGCTGGAGTCTGCCGCTGGCGGTGATCCTGATCGTGCCGATGACCCTGCTGTCGGCCATCACCGGGGTGATCGTGTCGGGTGGTGACAACAACATCTTCACCCAGATCGGCCTGATCGTACTGGTGGGCCTGGCGTGCAAGAACGCGATCCTGATCGTCGAGTTCGCCAAGGACGAACAGGCCAAGGGGCTCGACCCGCTGGCAGCGGTACTGGAAGCCTGCCGCCTGCGCCTGCGGCCGATCCTGATGACCTCGATCGCCTTCATCATGGGTGTGGTTCCACTGGTGTTCAGCTCCGGTGCAGGTTCTGAAATGCGCCATGCCATGGGTGTGGCGGTGTTCTCGGGGATGATCGGCGTGACCGTGTTCGGCTTGTTCCTGACCCCGGTGTTCTTCTTCCTGATTCGCCGTTTCGTCGAGCGTCGCCAGGCCCGCAAGGCCGAACGCGCCCACTCGCTGGAGAGCCATGCATGAACCTGCTCAAACCCTTGACCCCGAGCCTGCTGGCGCTGGCCCTGGCGGCCTGCGCGGTAGGCCCGGACTACCAGGCGCCAGCCACCGAGCCTGCGCAGCTGGCCAGCGATGTACAGGCCAAGGCCTACGACCGTAGCCGTTTCGAGAGCCTGTGGTGGAAGCAGTTCGACGACCCGGTACTGAACCAGCTGGTGCAGGCTTCGCTGGACGGCAACCGTGACCTGCGCGTGGCCTTCGCCCGCCTGAAGTCGGCCCGTTCGATCCGTGAAGACGCCGAGAACGATCAGTTCCCGGTGGTCACCAGCCGCGCCAGCAGCGACATCGGCAAGGGCCAGATCCCCGGCCAGACCACGCAACGGGTGAACAGCGAGCGCTACGACCTGGGCCTGGACATGGCCTGGGAGCTTGACCTGTTCGGCCGCATCCAGCGCCAGATCGAAGCCAGCGAAGCCCAGGAAGCGGTAGCCGCGGCCGACCTGCAGCAGCTGCAGGTCAGCCTGATCGCCGAGCTGGTCGATGCCTACGGCCAGCTGCGCGGCGCGCAGTTGCGCGAGAAGATCGCCCTGGCCAACCTCAAGACCCAGCAGGAATCGCGGGCCATCACCGAAACCCTGCGCGATGCCGGGGTGGGCAACGACCTTGACGTGGTACGGGCCGACGCGCGCCTGGCCGGGGTCGAAGCCACCGTGCCGCAACTGCAGGCGGAACAGGCGCGGGCCCGGCATCGCATCGCCACCCTGCTCGGCCAGCGCCCCGAGGCGCTCAGCGTCGACCTGTCGCCCAAGGCCCTGCCGGCCATCGCCAAGGCGCTACCGGTGGGTGACCCGGGTGAACTGCTGCGCCGCCGCCCGGACATCCGCAGCGCCGAACGCCAGTTGGCGGCTGCCACTGCCAACGTCGGCGTGGCCACGGCCGACCTGTTCCCCCGCGTCAGCCTCAGCGGCTTCCTCGGCTTTACTGCTGCCCGTGGCTCGCAGATCGGCTCCTCGGCAGCCAATGCATGGGCGCTGGGCCCGAGCATCACCTGGGCGGCCTTCGACCTGGGCAGCGTGCGCGCCCGCCTGCGCGGTGCCAAGGCCGATGCCGAAGGGGCACTGGCCAACTATGAACAGCAGGTGTTGCTGGCCCTGGAAGAATCGGCCAACGCCTTCAGCGACTACGACAAGACCCAGCAGCGGCTGCTGTCGCTGATGCGCCAGAGCGATGCCAGCCGCAAGGCGGCTGAACTGGCCTCGATTCGTTATCGCGAGGGTACGGTGGACTACCTGGTGCTGCTCGATGCCGAGCGTGAGCGGCTGAGCGCCGAAGATGCTCAAGCCCAGGGCGAGGTCGAGCTGTACCGCGGCATCGTCTCCATCTACAAGGCCCTGGGCGGCGGCTGGCAGCCGGAGACTGTAGCCAGCGCGCGCTGATACACCCGTTTCAACGACTCCTTTGGTTGGCTCCTCCCCCAACCGTTTGCCCCGCAGGCCTTGGTCCGCGGGGCTTTTTTATGCTGATTGAGGGTGTGTGCAGGGTGCATGCCTCTGAGTCTTCAGTGCCTATGAGATCGAGCGCCGCCCGCGCGGTGCATCGCCGGCAAGCCAGCTCCCACAGGTACTCCACCGCTTTTGAGACCTGTGGTTCACCTGTGGTAGCTGGCTTGTGCATGCCTTGAAGTTGGTGCGGACCATGTAGGAGCTGGCTTGCTGGCGATCGAGGGCAAAGCCCTCGCCTAGGTTCTAGAGCTGTAACACATTTCCGAACCAGAAACCAAATGCTTCAGTTCGAACGCCCTGTCGAATTATCCTACAGCACCTGTCGGAAGGTGCTGTCTTGGCTGGGAAGCACACCAGGTTTAATGTCCTCGGCTCGCCTTTTCAGGTGAGTTGCCTCACTTCTGTTGCCCATTCCTTTCTGTTTTAGTCGGTGTCGATAATGGACATTTACAGGCTTGAGGTTATATCGGTATCGATATAATTTGTGTGCAGGCTCCTGGAATCTGTGCATTGCCATGTACGCCAGAAAGGTGCAGCGGCATGACCAAACACACGGGTGAGGCATGAGGCGCAAGCGCAGCTGGCGATTGGAGCGATGGCGAAGGGGTATGCGGCATGTGGGACGGTCAGAAGCCTATCGAATGGGTAGGCGGCAGCAAGGATGATGTGCGCAGGTTTCCACCAGTGGCGAGGCAGCGGGCTGGGTATCAGCTGGACTTGATCCAGTCCGGTGAAGAACCTACCGACTGGAAGTCGATGGAGAATGTGGGGCGGGGTGTGCGGGAGATCCGCATCAAGTGTAAAGACGGTGCTTTTCGCGTGTTGTATGTTGTGAACCGCCCGGAAGCTGTCTATGTCCTGCATGCATTCCGCAAGACAACTGAAAAGACGGATAAGCGCGATATTGATGTGGCGAAAGCCCGTTTCAAGTCGCTGGACTGAGAGGTGATCAACAATGGCGAATGAACGCTCGGCATCTGTATGGGACGCGTTGGCTGATACGCCAGAAGAGGCCGACAACCTTAGGCTGCGCTCGCAGTTGATGCGGATTTTGGTCAAGACGGTGCGTGCCTGGGATCTACCTCAGAAGGATGCGGCGCGTCGGCTACATGTCACTCAACCGCGCTTGAGTGAGCTGTTGAATGGGAAGATTGACAAGTTTTCCCTGGATGCCTTGGTAAATCTGCTGGCCAATGCCGATCTGGAAGTGGATTTCACGGTGAAGGAAAAGCTCGCCTGAATCGGTGGCTGGACCATGAAGGCCAGGCCTTGCCGTTTTCAACCCGCACCGAACTGAGGCGAACGAGGATCGATTCTCTACTAATGCGGAAAATAAATTTCTAAAGACAGTTGCTCCCACATCTGTTTCGGGCCAGTTACTCCTGGCTCCTGCGCACTCGCACCCTGGGTGCATGTCTGGAGAATGCAGAAGAGCAGCAGCGCTACCTTCGATATCGTGTCGTACAAACAAGGGGTCGCGCGCGCCAGGCACAGAAGAGACTGGCCCGAAACAGATGTGGGAGCTGGCTTGCCGGCGATGCGCCGCGCGGGCGGCGCTCGGTCTCACAGGCGCAGAAAATGTCGAGACAGGCACCTGGTTGCATTTACCCCCCAGCTAGCCCAAGCTCTGCCCTTCCCGCCGCCACGGATCGTCCGATGCCCAGACGCCACCGCTACCTGATCGCCCTGCTGCTGTTGATCCTGGTATCGGCCCTGTTCGGCTACCTGTGGCGCGACACTCCGCCAGCCCCGCCAACCCTGCCCGCGCACAGCTACGCCAAGGCCCTGCGCCAGGCCCATGAGGGCCAACCCGGCGCTGCACGGGTGCTGTACCAACAATTGCAGCGCACCGACCTACCGCCCATCCGCCGAGCGGCCTTGTATGCCGAACTGCCCAACTACCCTTCGCCCCAGGCATTGAAACTCGCCCGCCAGGACCTGGAACATGCCGACCCGCTGGTGCGCCGTGCAGCCATTGCCGGCATCCGCCGCCTGCTGCCGGCGGCGCAGCGCAGCCTGGTACTCGGCCCGCTGCTGGATGACGACGAGCAAAGCGTACGCTTTGCCGCGGTAGATGCCCTGCTCGGCCTTGCCCCGGATGACATCGGCCTGTATTTCGGCCCGCTGCAGGTCGCCCTGGAGCAATACCAGCAGGCCCTGGAGCAACAACCCGAAGACGCAGACGCCCAGGTCCACCTGGCGCGCCTGTACCTGCACGAAAACGACTACACCCTGGCCGCCACAGCCCTGCAGCGGGCCCTGACGGTAGCGCCAGGCAACCTCGACGCACTGGCGACCCAGGTACGCCTGCTGGAACGCCAGGGCCATCACGACGCCTCGCGTCAGGTACTGGGCAAAGCCCTGGCGCTGAGCCCCGACTCGGCCTTTCTGCAGTACGAACTGGGGCTCTGGCTGAACCGCCACGAGCAGCGCGAATACGCCTTGCTGGCCTTGTCCCGCGCCGTCGAACTGGACCCGGATAACGCCGACTACCGCTATACACTGGCGGTCACCCTGCATGAACTGGAACAACTCGACGCCGCGCAAAAGCAACTGGAAACCGTGCTCAGCCGCCAGCCGGCCAATCGCCGGGCACGGGTGTTGCTGATCCAGTACTGGAAGGAAACCGGCCAGTTGCAGAACGTGCAGGTACTGCTGGCCGAACTGGAGCGGCAGAACCCGGACGACCCCGTGCTGCAACAGGGCCTGTAGGCAACGTCCGAAAATTTGTTGAACCCTGGGGCTGTGCCCAAGGTCCAGTGGATATCAGACCACCCTGCAGGAGAGTCGTTTTGGCCAGTTCGTTGGCGCTGGACGAACGTGCATTGATCCTGGCGCCCCCGCCAATAGCCGCGGATACTGCTCGCCTGCTCGCTTCTGCGGGCATCGACAGCCTGTGCGCGGTCGACCTGGCCAACCTGCAAGCCTGCCTGGCCGAAGGCGCGGGCGTGGCGATCATTGCCGAGCAAGTGTTCAAACAGGGCCCAAGCGCGTTGCTGCAGGCATTCATCGACCAGCAACCGTGCTGGTCGGACCTGCCCATCGTGCTGCTCGGTCAAGGGAGCCAAGCGGCCAAGGGCTCGACCAACTATCCAGTGGGCAACCTGGTCCTGCTGGTCGCACCATTCGAAAACGCCCAGCTGCTGCACACGACCCGGTCCGCCCTGCGCAACCGGCGCCGGCAGTACCTGGCGCGCGACCAGCTGCAGGACCTGCAGCAACGCCTTGACGCCCAGGCCGCGCCTCCCGGCGAAGACCAGCAACGTAGCGAGTTCGCCCGCCACCAGACGCGCAAGATGGAGGCCATCGGCCAACTGGCCGGGGGGGTCGCCCATGACTTCAACAACCTGCTCACCAGCATTGGCGGCAGCTTCGAGCTGATCGACCGGCGCTTGCGCCAGGGCCGCAGCGATGGCCTGGACAACGTGCTGCGCATGGGCCGCGAGGCAGTGTCACGCGCCGCCCGCTTGACCCACCGCCTGCTGGCTTTCTCTTCCCGGCAATCGCTGCACAGCCAGCAGGTCGACCTGCACGACCTGCTCCAGGCCAAGCGCCTGAAGGCTTGCTTGAGCCCGGCCGTGAACCTGCACCTGCAAATCGCCAAGGGCCTGTGGTCGGTCGAAGCCGATGACCAGCAGTTGCAGGAAGCCCTCGACAACGTGCTGCTCAATGCCTGCGAAGCCATGCCCAGCGGCGGCCAGCTGCGCATCGAGGCAAGTAACCAGCACATCGGCGCCGGGCAATTCCCCGGCGGTGCCCAGTGCGCCGGCGACTATGTACGCCTGCGAATCGTCGATGACGGCCAGGGCATGGCGCAAAGCACGCTGGAGCATGCCTTCGAGCCGTTCTTCAGCACCAAGGCGATCGGCCAGGGCATCGGCCTGGGCCTGTCGATGGTGTACGGCTTCAGCAAGCAATCCCACGGCCATGTCACCCTGCACAGCCAGATCGGCCAAGGCACCCGGGTGGACCTGTACCTGCCGCGCCATGTCGACCAGGACCAGGCACCGGTCAAACCCGTGCAGCCCGTGCGAGGCTACCAGGGCAATCACGTGCTGGTGGTCGAGGACGACCCGCATGTACGCCAATTGCTATGCCAGGCCCTGCGCGAGGATGGCTTCGCCTGCCACAGTGCCGCCGACGCCAACGAGGGCCTTAAGGTTCTGCGTTCGACACAACCGGTGGATCTGCTGGTCAGCGATGTCGGCTTGCCCGGCATGAATGGCCGCCAGCTGGCCGAGATTGCACGCAACCTGCGCCCACGCTTGCCAGTACTGTTCATCACCGGCTATGCGGAAACGGCCATGGCCCGCGAGGGTTTCCTGGAGGCGGGCATGCACCTGATCTGCAAGCCCTTCGAGCTGAAGCAGCTGCAGGCCCAGGTGACCCAGATACTGGGCAAGCCCTGAACCGCTTCATTCCTCCAGCATGCGTAGCGCCTCATCCACCAGGTCCGCCAGCGCGAACGGCTTGTTCATCAATGCCGTGCCCGGCTGCTCGAGCAACTGCGCTTCGATCGGCTGACCCGCATAGCCGGTGATGAACAGGATCTTCTGCAACGGCAGCTGCATGCGCATGGCCTTGGCCACCTGGCGGCCACTGAAACCACCTGGCAAGCCGATGTCGGTGATTACCAGGTCGAACGGGCCGTCATGGCGGAAGCGCTCCAGCGCACTATTGGCGTCGCCCACATCAATGACCTCGAAACCACGCTCGGTCAGGTACTCGCGCATCACCGCACGCAAACCGAGCTCGTCATCGACCAGCAACAGGCGCTGCCCCCCGGCCATGCGTTGCGAGCGCTGCACCAGCGCGGGCGCCTCGGGTAGCGGGTCATGGCACCTTGGGAAAAGCATGCAGACCTTGGTGCCCTGGTTCGGCTCCGACTCGATCCAGGCGTAGCCCCCCGACTGGCCGACAAACCCATACACCATCGACAAGCCAAGCCCTGAGCCACGCCCGACCGGCTTGGTGGTGAAGAACGGTTCAAAGGCCCTGGCAATGTCCACCGCCGGCATGCCGCGGCCATCATCCTCCACATGCAAGGCCACGTAGTCGCCTGGCGGCAGGCCGCCCTCATCCGGGAAACACGCCGTCAGCCGCTGGTTGACACTGCGCAGCGTGACATTGCCGCGATCCAGGCACGCTTCGCGAGCGTTGGTGCAAAGATTGATCAAGGCATTTTCAAGCTGGGAAACATCAAGGTTCACCGCCCACGGCGTGACATCCAGCTGCCAGTGCAAACGCATCTCGGCGCCCAGCGTGCTGCGCAGCAGTGGTTCGCTCAAGCGCAATTGCCGGTTGAAGTCCAGCGGCCTGGGCGCCAAAGGTTGATGACGGGAAAACGCCAGCAAGCGATGGGTCAGCTCCATGGCACGCTGCACCGAATCACGCGCCACCTCGACATAGGTCTCCACGCGCTCCAGCCGTCCTTCCTGCAGGCGCCGTTGCAGCAACTCCAGGCTGCCGCCGATGCCGGACAACAAGTTGTTCAGTTCATGGCCCATGCCCCCGGCCAACTGGCCAACCACTTCCAGGCGTTCGTTGTTGCGCATCAGGGCTTCGGATTGACGCGCGGCCTCTTCATGCTCCTCGGTGATGTCCCGGCCAACGGCAGTCAGCAGGCTGCCATCGAACCGCGCACTCCAGCGAAAACAGTGGTAATGGCCATCGCAGTGACGCAGGCGCGTCTCAATCTGCTCGGCATTGCGGTATTGCAGGCACCCGGAAACCGCCACCTCAACCTCGGCGCGATCGGCCGGATGTACCAGGTCCAATACCGGAACACCCTGTACCTGCTCCTCGGCCCAGCCCAGAATGCGGTACCAGGCGGGGTTGGCGGCATGCACCTTCAGCTCGGGCGTAACCGTCATCATCGCATCACGCGACAACTGCCAGAACTGCTCGCGCTCCACCAGGTGTCGCTCGACCTGCTGCTCGAAGCTTTGCGCCTGCTCGCGCCAGTGGCGGTGCGCCTCGACGCTGGCCGTGGTCTCGATCACCGCGTGCAGAAAACCTGCCACGTTGCCCAGTTCATCGCGCAACGGTGTGTAGCCGAACGCATACCACAACGGCTCCCCGCCTTCGCCGCAGGCAAGACGCAGTGGTGGGTCCTCGACAAAACTCGAGTGCCCTTCGAGCGCCTTGAATACCCACGGCCCCATCGCCGGCCATACATCGCTCCAAAGCGCATCGAAGGCCATGCCCAATGCATCCGGGGCAACCGGCCGCAACGCCCGGTAGCCAGCATTGTGGACAACGTTGAGGTCTGGCCCCCAGACCACGGCACACGGGAACGGTGTCAAGTGCATCATGTCGACGGCAATGCGCAATGAGGCCGGCCAGCGCGGCAGCGGCCCGAGCGATGTGCGCCCCCAGTCGAACTGTACAATCCGTTCGCCCATGAGGTCGGCCGGTGCCAGTACAGGCGCCTGCAGAATGACCGTCGACGCAGGCTCGCGCGGCGTACCGTTTTCGACCACTATCGTGACTCCAGCATGGTTCAGGAAAAGTATGGGCGCCCCGTGAATGTGGTTCACGGTAGCACAACACACGCCACGCAATATGGCGTACTTGCACCTGAGAGCTATGCTCATTAGGTTTTCCCTCGGGCCAGGGAGCAACGGCCCATTCAGGTTGCCGACGGGAGCGTGGTCATGAGCAAGAAAATGCTGGTGGTGCTGACCAATACAGCCAAGTATCCGACCCTCAAACGGGCGACCGGGTTGTGGCTGGGGGAAGCCGTGCACTTTGTCGAAAAAGTCGAGAAAGCCGGTTATACGGTCGATTATGTCAGCCCGCTGGGCGGCTACGTACCCGTCGACCCGCATAGCCTGCAAATGGCCCCCGACCTGGACTGGCAGTGGTATGACGACAAGCGCTTCATGACCCGCCTGGGCACCACCTTGAGCCCTGGCCAGGTAAAGGCCGAAGAGTACCGCGTCATCTACTACACCGGCGGGCACGGGGTGATGTATGACTTTCCCGACAACCAGCCGCTGCAAGACCTGGCACGCCGGGTCTACGAGAACAAGGGCATAGTCGCAGCGGTCTGCCATGGTGTTGTCGGGCTGCTGAACATCAAGCTCAGCGATAACAGCCTGTTGCTCAAGGATCGTCAGGTGACCGGCTTCTCCAATACCGAGGAGAAACTGGTCGAACTGGACAAGGTGGTCCCCTTCCTGACGGAAAACGAGCTGGGCGCGCGCGGCGGTATCTACAGCAAGCATGAAGACCCGTGGCAGCCGTTCGCGGTGGCCGATGATCGGCTGATCACCGGGCAGAACCCGGCCTCCACGGCACTACTGGCCGAAAAAGTGCTCGCCAAGCTGAAGTAAAGCCGACAACGAGGTTCTGCTTTTCTGTAAAACTGCAACACTGTTGGCCTACAGCCGGGGGCGTCATCAAGCACATAGGATCAGCGCTGACCTGTTCAACCCGAACAGCAAGGTTCAACGGAGCGGCGGTCCTATGGCAGCAATACCGAGTGTCGGCATCAACTGGCGGAAACTACTGCTGATATTGTCCATCGGCGCAATACCGGTGCTATCCGGGTTACTGATGATGGACTATCAGTTGGAAAGAAAACTTGAGGAGAATGCCAAGGTTTCTGTTCAAGAGGCGGTTTTCAGCATCGACCAGGCACTGGGCCGCATGGAAGGCGATCTGGACCTGATCCTGCCATTGGCAGGCAAGCCCTGTGACGAAGTGCTCGGTACGCTGGAGCAGAGAGTCGCCAACAGCCCGCACCTTCGCTCTTTGATACTCACCCGCGACCAACAAGCGTATTGTGCGACGGACATGGACCCTTTGGCGTACAACTCGGCATTTGCCCTGTCCGGACGGCAGACAGAGCTGGCATTCGACGCGCCATCGTCGCCTAACGCGGCGATCATCAAGATCCAGAGACCGCACAGCGACCCCGGGATAATCGCAACCGCATACGGTCGGCAGTTGCGTGACGAACTGCGTGCTTTCCAGGACGGGCTGACATTGCTTCTGGAGTTCAACGACCTGTATATCTGGAGCGAGGGAGACAGCCGCGACGCACGACGCCCCTCCCAGGCCGAATTCACCGAGCGAACGGTGTCCCAGAAATATGGCTACATGGTGATCGGCGGCTACCCAAAAGGGTACGCCGCCCAGGAGTTTCGCCTATCCCTTCACCAGGTGCTGCCCTCGCTGGTACTGGTCGGGGTCGCCAGCATGTTCATCATGTACCTGGGCCTGACCATTTCGGGCAAGAAGAAGGGTTGATACCGCCGCCATCGAGTCGTGACGGCGGTACTCTCGGGGATCAGTCGGTGCTCAGCACACCACGGCGTACCTGGTCGCGCTCGATCGATTCGAACAGGGCCTTGAAGTTGCCCTCGCCAAAGCCGTCGTCACCCTTGCGCTGGATGAACTCGAAGAACACCGGGCCGAGCAAGGTCTCGGAGAAGATCTGCAGCAGCAGGCGCTTGTCGTCAGGCTGGGAGGCGCCATCGAGGAGGATGCCGCGTGCTTTCAGCTGATCTACCGGCTCGCCGTGACCTGGCAAGCGCTCCTCGAGCATCTCGTAGTAGGTTTGCGGCGGTGCCGTCATGAAACGCATGCCGAAGCCCTTGAGGGCGTCCCAGGTCTTGAGCAGGTCATCGGTCAGGAAGGCGACGTGCTGGATGCCTTCGCCGTTGAACTGCATCAGGAACTCTTCGATCTGCCCGGAGCCCTTGGACGATTCTTCGTTCAGCGGGATACGGATCATGCCATCCGGTGCGGTCATGGCACGCGAAGTCAGGCCGGTGTACTCACCCTTGATGTCGAAGTAGCGGATTTCGCGGAAGTTGAACAGCTTCTCGTAGAAGCCGGCCCAGTACGACATGCGCCCGCGATAAACGTTGTGGGTGAGGTGGTCGATGATCTTCAGGCCGGCACCCACCGGGTTGCGGTCCACACCCTCGATGAACTTGAAGTCGATGTCGTAGATCGAGCTGCCTTCCTCGAAACGGTCGATCAGGTACAGCGGCGCACCGCCGATACCCTTGATCGCCGGCAGGCGCAGCTCCATCGGCCCGGTTTCGATTTCCACCGGCTGGGCGCCCAGTTCGAGGGCGCGGGCATAGGCCTCGTGGGCGTTGCGCACGCGGAACGCCATGCCGCATACCGACGGGCCGTGTTCGGCGGCGAAGTACGAGGCGATGCTCTTGGGTTCGTTGTTCAGGATCAGGTTGATGTCACCCTGGCGATACAGGTGCACATCCTTGGAACGGTGGGTAGCCACCTTGGTGAAGCCCAGCATCTGGAATACCGGCTCGAGTACGCCAGGGGTCGGCGAAGCCAGTTCGATGAATTCGAAGCCCATCAGGCCCATTGGATTGTCGAAGATATCAGCCATGTTCGTGTCCTCATCTGCAGCGAAAAATTATTGATTGCGTGGGATGTGGCACGGAAACGGCGGTGAGCACGGGATACCCCGCACGCTGCGGGCGAGGAAGTCACCTATTATCAGCTTGAACCCATGGTATGTCATATGGACCCATTCTCGGCGGGCTTGATCCTTCGGTATCGAAGGACCTTATTGTTGTATTCGTAAATCGATTCTACATTGCGTAAAATAGTTTGTCGCGCTTTAGTTGCTCACGGCTTCCGACAAGCGGCTATCCTCTCGTAATCCTTCCTACAGATCAGGTCAGCATGCCCCTTACCGTCAAACGCCGCGCCGGCTTCGGCTGGCGCACCCTGTTGCCCTGGGTCGTCGGCGTGCTGCCGGTGGCGTGCGGCCTGACCGTGATGAACTGGCAGATCGAGCGCGAAATGCAGGCCAGCAGCCAGGCCACCGCCCGCCAGGTGGTGGAACACGTCGAGCGCATTCTCGACAACCTGTCCAGCGCTGCCAATGCCCTGCTGCCACTTGTCGACAGCCCGTGCGACGAGGCCCAGCTCATGCTGCGCGCCCAGGTCACGCGCAAAGCCTTCGTGCGCTCGACCAACCTGTTCCGGCACAACGCCCTTTATTGCACCTCGCTGTTCGGCGCATTCGACGAGCCGGTCAACCCCGGCGACTACATCGACGGCAAGCTGTGGCTGATGGATGGCAACTCGGTCACCCCAGGCCACCCGCTGCTGGTGTATCGGGCCAGCGATGGCGACCGCGGCGCGATCAGTACGGTGGATGGCGAACACCTGCTGACGGCGCTGCGCCTGATCGGCCCCGATGAAGAGCTGCAGATCCGCGTGGGCGATGCCTGGCTGGGCAAGGATGGCATCGTGCACAAGGGCGTGCCCCCTGCCGCGGCCAGCGCGAATGTGCAGCTGGGCTCGACCCGTTACCCGTTCAGCGTGCATGGCGGCTACGGCGCCGACAAGCAGGGCCAGCTGTGGCGCAGCCACTACCCCGCCCTGTTCGGCTTGCTGCTGGTACTGGGCGCGGTGGCCGCCCTGGTGTGCCGCTGGCAGGTTCGCCGCGCCACCTCGCCCCGTGCCGAACTGCGTCGGGCCCTGGAGGCCGACGAGTTCCTGCCGTACTTCCAGCCGGTGGTGCGCAAGGGCGACTACCGCTGGGCCGGCGCCGAAGTGCTGATGCGCTGGAACCACCCGCGCGAAGGCCTGGTACGCCCCGACCTGTTCATCCCCTACGCCGAACACAGCGGGCAGATCGTCGCCATGACCCGTGCGCTGATGATGCACACCGCGCAGAACCTGGCACCCTATGCCGGGCTGCTGGAGGACGGTTTCCATATCGGCATCAACATCACTGCCGACCACTGCCGCGACTTCAGCCTGCTGGACGACTGCCGCACCTTCCTTCAGCACTTCCCGCCAGGCCGGGTGGTGCTGACCCTGGAGCTGACCGAGCGCAAGCTGATCGAGGCCACGCCGGTGGCTCTGGAACTGTTCGAAAAGCTCGACGCCATGGGTGTGAAGATTGCCCTGGACGACTTCGGCACCGGCCAGTCGAGCCTCAACTACCTGCGCCAGTTCAAGGTCGACTACCTGAAGATCGACCAGAGCTTCGTCGCCATGATCGGTGCCGACGCGCTGTCGGTACACATCCTCGAGACCATCATCGAGCTGTCGGCCAAGCTGGGCCTGGGCATCGTTGCCGAGGGCGTGGAAACCGAAGCCCAGCGCGACTACCTGGCCCGTCACGAGGTGGACTTCCAGCAGGGCTACCTGTTCGCCAGGCCCATGCCGGCTGCTCAATTCCTCGAGGCGCTGGCGGCACGCCCGGCTGCGTCGCGGTTGCCGCAAGCCGCGCCCCCTGAGATCATGCGCGGCTGATCCACCCGCTCAATTCCCTATTCGAGGCATTCGTGTCAAAAGGCATTCTTTCGTCGGTCATGGCGTCCTGTCTGTTCGCCGTGATGTACTTCTATACCTCTCTGCTCACGCCGCTCGATGGCGAAGAGATCTTTGGCTGGCGCACCCTGTTGACGCTGCCCTGCCTGACCCTGTTCATGCTTGTCTCGAAAGACTGGAAACGGGTGGGTGAACTGCTTGCCCGGGTAAAACGCACGCCGCTGCTGTTACTGGGCATGGTCGCCACATCGTGGCTGATGGGCGTGCAGCTGTGGCTGTTCCTCTGGGCACCCCTGCACGGGCGCAGTCTGGAAGTGTCGATGGGCTACTTCCTGCTGCCGCTGGCCATGGTCCTGACCGGGCGCCTGGTGTATGGCGAGCGCCTGTCACGCCTGCAGAAGGTGGCCGTGGCCTGCGCCGCGCTGGGCGTGGGCCACGAGCTGTACCAGCATGGCAGTTTCGCCTGGGAAACCCTGGTGGTGACGATCGGCTACCCGATCTACTTCGTGTTGCGCAAGCGCTGCCGCACCGAACACCTGGGCGGCCTGTGGTGCGACATGTGCCTGCTGTTGCCCTGGGCGTTGTACTTCGTGATCCAGGGCCCGCTTTCCCCTGCCGATCTGCAGGCACACCCCGGGCTGTATGCGTTGATCCCGATCCTCGGGGCGATCAGCGCCTCGGCCCTGATCGCCTACGTGCTGGCCAGCCGCCTGCTGCCGTTCAGCCTGTTCGGCCTGCTCAGCTACGTCGAACCGGTGCTGCTGGTGGGCGTGGCGCTGCTGCTGGGCGAAACCATCGGCCCGGATCAGTGGCTGACCTACCTGCCGATCTGGGCCGCGGTGCTGGTGCTGGTGATCGAGGGCTTCAAGCACCTGCTGCGTCAACGTCGCCGCTCGGTGTAAGCCGAACCTGGCGCACCCGCCGCTCCTCGACCGCCTCCACGGTCAGCGTCCAGCCATTCCAGGCCAGGCGGTCACCCACCATGGGCAGGCGGTCGAGCAGGCTCATCACCAGGCCCGCGAGGGTCTGGTAGTCCTCGGTGGCGCGGGCGCTGAAGCCGGTACGCGCCTGCACCTGGCTCAGGTTCAACGCACCGCTGACCACAAAGCCTTCACCTTCCTGGACGATGCCCGGGCCTTCGACCTCGCTGGCATCCGGCAGCTCGCCGGCAATCGACTCGAGGATATCGGTCATGGTCAGCAGGCCGGTGAAGTCACCGAACTCGTTGACGACGAAGGCGATGTGCGTCGACTGGCCTCGCATCTGCTCCAGGGCGTTGAGGATGCTGAAGCTTTCCAGCAGGTTCAGCGGTACCCGGGCCATGCCTTCCAGATCGGGCTGGCTACCCGACAGCAGTTCCTTGAGCAGCTCCTTCTTGTGCACGAAGCCCAGCGGCTCGTCCACGCGGCCATCGCGGATCAATGGCAGGCGCGAGTACGGCGAATTGGCCAGGGCCAGGGCAATCGCGTCGGCCGGCTGCGCCAGGTCGATCACATCGACCTCGGCGCGGGCGGTCATCACCGTGCGGATCGGCCGCTCGGCCAGGTTCAGCACGCCACTGATCATCACCCGTTCACGGCGGTCGAACAGCACCTGCTCCTCACCGCCTTCGACCAAGTCGGCGATTTCCTCGCCCACCTCGTCCGCCTCGACCCGGCGGCCACCCAGCAGGCGCAGCACGGCATGCGCGGTGCGCTCACGCAGCGGCCGGTGCTGCTGCAGGCTGCGCTTGCGGCGGGCACGGGCCAGCTGGTTGAACAGCTCGATCAGGATCGAAAAGCCGATGGCCGCGTACAAGTAGCCTTTCGGGATATGGAAGCCCAGGCCTTCGGCGGTAAGGCTGAAGCCGATCATCATCAGGAAGCCCAGGCACAACATGATCACCGTAGGGTGGGCGTTGACGAAGCGGGTCAGCGGCTTGCTGGCAACGATCATGATGCCGATCGAGAAGATCACCGCGATCATCATCACCGACAAATGCTCGACCATGCCCACCGCGGTAATCACCGCGTCCAGCGAGAACACCGCATCGAGCACCACGATCTGCGCAACGATCGGCCAGAACGCAGCGTGGCGCACCGCGCCACTGGCCTGGGTCACATGGCCTTCCAGGCGCTCGTGCAGCTCCATGGTGGCCTTGAACAGCAGGAACACGCCACCGAACAGCATGATCAGGTCACGGCCGGAGAAGCTCTTGTCGAACACCTCGAACAATGGCGCGGTCAGCGTGACCATCCACGAGATACTGGCCAACAGGCCCAGACGCATGATCAACGCCAGGCTCAGGCCAATGACCCGCGCGCGGTCGCGCTGATGCGGCGGCAGCTTGTCGGCGAGGATGGCGATGAACACCAGGTTGTCGATACCCAGCACCAGCTCGAGGACGATAAGCGTCAACAGGCCCAGCCAGGCCGTGGGGTCGGCTAGCCATTCCATTAGCGGGTACTCACGAGGGCAGCGTCACGAGGACGGGAGAAGGAAGGCCTTGAAGGCCGGGGACTGGGGGGCTCCGCGAAGGTGCTCATATGGACCTTGATAGCAAATTGGGAAAACGATCCTACAAGTACAGCAGCTCTCCGTAATAGCGCAAAACTATTACAAAACCTGTAACAACCCCTGTAGGAGCGGCCTTGTGTCGCGATCGGGCCGCACAGCGGCCCCAGCTAATGATGCAGCGCTGCTGAAACCCGGGGGCCGCTGTGCGGCCCGATCGCGACACAAGGCCGCTCCTACACAAAAATGCGCTGGCCGGGCGTGGGGTACTTTTCTTCAATACCGCAGGCTGTCGATGCCCGAGCATGGAGGCCACCCTCAACCAAACGGATCCCCCTCATGAGCCTGTCCCTGTCCATGGCCGCTTTCGCACTGGCGGCCTCGATCTCCCCCGGCCCGGTCAACATTGTTGCGCTGGGCAGCGGTGCCCGCCATGGCCTGCGTGCCAGCCTGGCGCATGTGGCTGGCGCCACGCTGGGCTTCTGCCTGTTGCTGGTACTGGTCGGCCTGGGCCTGCATCAGTTGTTGCTGCGCTGGCCTTTGCTGGGCCTGCTGTTGCACTGGGGCGGCGTGGCGTTCCTGCTGTACATGGCATGGAAGCTGGCCAGCGACGATGGGCAGCTGGGCAATGCCCATCCCGCTCAGGCCCCCTCGGCCTGGCACGGCGCGGCAATGCAATGGCTCAACCCCAAGGCATGGCTGGCAGCGGTGGCCGGGGTGGGTGCCTACACCGGCGGCGAGCAGCAGTTGCTGTGGCTGTTTGCCTGGATCTACGGGCCGATCTGTTTCATTTCGGTGGCCAGCTGGGCGTGGGCCGGGAGCGTGGTTCGCCAGTACCTGGGCAACCCACGGCACATGCGCCTGCTGAATCGGGGCTTGGCGGTACTGCTAGTGGGCAGCGCGGTTTATCTGGTCATTCAAGGCTAGCTGCACCAGCCCTGTCGCTGCCCTCAAGACCTGCGCAGTACCTGTAGGAGCTGGCTTGCCGGCGATAGGGCCATCACAGCCAAAATGGAAATTCAGCCGAATGCATTGCGGTAATGCCCCGGCGTCGCCGCCAGGTGCTGCTTGAAGGCTCGCTGCAGGTGCGCCTGGTCGGCAAACCCGGCCTCCTGCGCAACTTCGGCAATTGCCCGGCCCTGGCGCAGTTGCGCCCTGGCCAGCTGCACGCGCTGGTCGAGCAGGTAGCCATGCGGCGTCAGGCCGAAGCGTTGGCGGAACGCGCGAATCAGGTAGGAACGCGACAGGCCGCAGGCCGCGCAGATGTCGTCCAGGCTCAGCGGGTCGCCACGATGGGCGCGTATGAACGCTGCCGCCGCGTCCAGTCGCGGGTTGCCCTCGTCGTTCACGCTGGCATTACCGTCAAGCATGCCCGGCAGTGCGCCAAACAGTGCCGCCAGGCGGCCTTCGCGGTCCGGCACACTGGCGTCGAACAGGTCGGCAAAGGCCTGCAACAGGCACCGGTACAATACCGGCGAGCTACTCCACGCCTGGGCCGGCAAGGCAAACCCCAGCGCCTGCAACCAGGGCATGTCGACGAACAACATCAGGTAGGACCATGGCTCCCCGGCGATGGGGTTGCAGGCGTGCACCACGCCTGGGTTCATCAATACCGTGGCACCAGCCGCCACCTCGATGCACTGGTCACCGTACAGGTAGGTGCTGCGCCCACCCGTGATCACCCCGATGGAAAAGCTCTCGTGGGAATGCGCGGCGTAGCACACCTGGCGCCCGTCCCCTACCCGCCGGGCTTCGACGAAGGGCAACGCCGGGTCGCGCCAGAACCGTGATACTTCGATCATCCCTCACCCCGCTCGCCGCTGCCATGCGCCTGGATACTACACGCTTGTCACGGAATCAGCAGGCAACCGCAGGCCATATATCCAGCCCGCGTTATCCCATTACCACTTGGCCATCGATAAATACCGTTTGATGCCCCCTCTTTGCATGAAAGGAGCATCGACATGCCAGCCATCAACCCTCATCAACCCTTGCTCGAGGCGCAGCTGCCGCACTGGGCACGCCAGGTAACGCCCAATCAATGGGCCGCGTTGAAGCGAACCCAGATCGCCCCGTGGAAGGCGCAGGACTGGTTCGCCAATGCTGCCCCCGACCTGCGTGACACAGTGCATGCCAGCCAGGCGCGCCTGATGCAGGCGCAAGCAGCCTTGGCCGGCTCGCTCAAAGGCCTGAAACAGATCACTGAATTCGCCGAGCCATTGCTGCAACGACGTCTTGCCGAACAAGGCTTTCACGCGCCGCTGCGCAATAGCCAACTGCTGCGGGTCGAGCGCAACTGGCACTGGGCCGCCCTGCGCTATCTTTACCGCCATCGTCGCGACAACCTGCTACAGGCCGCCCTGCAGAACTTCGCCAGCGACGAAGTGTTCACCGCTGAAAGTGCCATTGCCCTGGGCGACAACATTCAGGTGACGCCGATTCTGGTGCAAGGCTCCGCCCCCTTCGGCATGCAATCACCCGTCGCGCACTTTCCATTGCAGTCGGAGCACTATCAGGTGGAACGGCTGCCACTTGAGCCGGCCGCTTTCGCCACACAGTGCCGTGACCTGGACCTGGGTGAGGCTTACCAGACCCACCTGGAACAACACCTTGCCCAGCCCGCTACCCGAGCCTTGGCCATCAAGGTTCAGAAAGACCGCCTGCGCCTGGCGGCCGACCTTGCCTATCTGCGGCACCTGCTTGACGGCAGCACGCGCGATCAGGTCGAACAGCTGTTGCAGGGTGGTGCCGTGAGGTGCTGGCAACTGGCGCTGTTCGGCACGCCCCTGCACGAGGTCATGCTGATCGATGCCGGCAGTGCGGGGCTGGCGCTGTACCTGCCCGCCCATGACCCAGCCCTGCGTCAATGCAGCAACCTGGACGCGGTACACGACACGCTGGCGACCTTGCTGCTGGAGCCCGATGCCCGCCAAGCCTTCACTGCCTACATCAGGCAGGACCAACGCACGCACTTTCTCGACCTGTTGCAGCAGAACCTCGACGCCACAGGCAACACGGCCTTTGACCGCCCTTGGCAGCGCGCAGCGCAAGCGGACCTGCGCCCCACACGCGTGGCTATCACGGCCGAGCCTTTCGGCCACTACCAGGACCTGCACCTGGCCCGCCTCAAGCACGAAGCCAGCCTGCTGGCGGTCCCGACAGCAATGGCCGATGCCAACGCGCGAACCAGGCGCCTGGAGGAATGGGAAAGCCTTGGCCTGGATGCACTCGGTATTGCCGCGTTCTTCGTTCCGGGTGCAGGCACCCTGATGCTGGCCGTCACTGCCTGCCAACTGCTCGGCGAGGCCTTCGAGGGCTACCAGGCCTGGCATGAAGGCGACCGCCACCTGGCGCTGCGCCACCTGGAGGCGGTCGGCCTGAACCTAGCCCTGATCGGAGGGTTCGTGGCAGCGGGCAAGTTCGTGCCCAAGCTGTTCAACAGCCCGTTGATGGAAAGCCTGCAGCAAGTACGTGGCAACGACGGGCGCTACCGGCTCTGGAATGAAGACCTCACCCCCTACCGCAGTGCCGTGACACTGCCCGAAACCCTGCAGCCCAATGCACTTGGCCAGTACCTGTATCAGGGCCGGTATTTCATCCGCATGGACGGCCAGCTCTTCGAACAACGCTTCGATCACGACCTGCAGCAATGGCGGGGCATTCACCCCGACACGCCCGATGCCTGGCAGCCACCGCTGACGCACAATGCCCAAGGTGCCTGGCGCGGTCAGCATGAACAGCCCGGCCAGTGGCCATTCGCGAAGCTGGCGCGCCGTCTCGGCCCGGCATATGCCGCGTTCACGCCAGAACAGCTGACGCAGGCCGGCCGCCTCTGCGGCATCGACGCCGCGCAGTTGCGCCGGGTGCACCTGGAAGGCCGAGCAACGCCCCCGCTGTTGCTCGATGCCCTGCAACGCATGGCGGCACAGGCCGAGGTCGAGGCATTGGCCGACAAGGCCACGCCGGGCCTGTTCGAGCGCCTCTACAACGGCAGCGCGCCCACCACCCCGTCAACGCAGAAACTGCTCGCTGCCTATCCGCGGCTTTCCCCTGCCCTGGCCACGCGTTTGCTGACACCGCTGGGCGAGGCTGAATCGCTCGCCTGGCAAAAGCAGGGTCAGCTACCCACTCAGGTTCGCCAGGCACTGGAACAGGTGCACAGCGAGCTGCCCCTGGTACGCGCCCTGGAGAGTGTGCTTCAGCCGGCCCGGGCCAGCAGCGACAGCGAACGCTTGCTGTTCAGCGCCCTGGATGCCATGCCCGACTGGCCTGTGGATTTGCGCCTGGAGCTGCGCGGCGCAAGCCCCCAAGGCCCTTTGCTGGAGCATGTCGGCAGCGACCAGACCAGCACCCTGCGCCGTGTGATCAAAACGGCCGAAGGCTATGAGGTCGACCGGGGCGAGCGCCCTGCACCTGGACCGCGTGATTCGGACCTCTGCCGTGCCATTGAACAGGCACTGCCACGCTCGCATCGCGATACGCTGGGTATCCCGACGGCCGATGGCAGCGCGCTACGCCAGCGCGTAATGGGTTGGGTCGACCTGCACAGGGAGACATTGGCTCAGCGGCTCTGGGGGCACCGCGCGCTGCTGCGCAAGCCCATCGGTAGCTTGCGCGGCGGTCGGCCGCTTGACCCCGAACCGCCTCAGCCGCGCCTGGCAGGCTCGCTGGCCGGAGCCTATCGGCGCTTGTTCCCCGACGCCACCGACTGGGAATTCGAAAACTGGCTCGGCAACGACGAGGAGAACCCGTACGTCGATGACATTCGCTCACCCACACAGCGGCTGCACGACCTGCAGCAGCGTCTGGATACTTTGCGCCGCGACCTGCATGAATGGGCCCGGCCCGATCCGCAGCGCCCTCACCAGCGGCACCTGGCCATCCGCCCCATCCTCAACGCCTGGCGGCGGCTGTCGAGCATAGCGCTTGAAGGGGGTGGCAGCCTGCACAGCCTGGACCTTTCCGGCCTGGACCTGGACAACCAGGCCCTGGTCAGCCTGGCCTTGCCAGACGACTTCACCCATGTGCAGCACCTGTCACTCAGCTACAACCGTTCGCTCAGCCAGTTGCCGGCCGAGTTCCATGAACGCTTCCCCAACCTCAAGCGCCTGCTGCTGAGCGACTGCCGGTTCGACACCGTGCCCCACCTGAGCAGCCCTGAACAGCTCGCCTGGCTGGACCTGGAAGGCAACCGCATTACCTGGAGTACCCAGGCCCAGCAGGCACTGAACCGCTGCTCCGGGCTCAACGTACTGGACCTTTCGGGCAACCCGCTGCTGGAGGCTCCGGACCTGCGCGGCCTGGCCTTTTTGAGGACGCTGTTCCTGAACGACTGTGCGCTCAGCGAATTGCCGCAAGGCCTGGACCAGATGATCGAGCCCATCATCCTGGACATTGGCGACAACCAGCTGGTGCGGCTGCCAGAGGGTTTCAACCTGCCACGGCCAGTCGCAAACGCCCTGCGCCTGGAAAGCGAATGGCTGGGCGCACCTGTGCTCGCGCAGATCGAGGCCTACAACACCGTGCATCAGGTGGACCTGCTGGTGTGCGAGGGCGACTACCTGGAGTTCTTCGAACAGACCGGCCCGGCCGAACTGGCCCTGTGGCAGCGTTTGCCGCTGCAGTATCGGCGCGACCTCAGGCCCTTGCTTGAACTTGAACCGTTCCTGTCCCACCCACGGCAAGCCCGTGCAGAGTTCTGGCGGCGCCTGGCGCTGATCGAGGCAGACCCCGCCCTGCGTCAGCAATGGTTGACGCACCCACCGTACGACCTGTTCAACCTCCCGCTTTGACAGCCCCCGGGTGCCTGCCTGCACAACAGGCAGGCATTTGCGGCCATGTTAAGCCAGACTGGTGTTTTTCCGGCGGCCGGTGCATGCTCGCAGCTGAAGCGATTCACCCGGCTTGAAACCCGCCCAGCAATGTGAGGTGCAGTACCCATGGACCGTCTGCTCGATTCACTCTTCCCCAGCGCCGAGAACATCCCGGAAACCTGGCGCCTGGAAGCCCCCCTGGAACAACGCGACTATCTGGTGAACGGCGAGCTCAGGCGCTGGGACGGCCCCCTGGCCACGGTGCGCAGCCCGGTCTGGCTCAAGGAAGGCAACGATGAGCAACAGGTGGTGCTGGGCAGCGCCCCGCTGCTCGATGCCGACACCGCGCTCACCGCCCTCGATGCCGCCGTGCAGGCCTACGACAAAGGCCGTGGCGCCTGGCCGAACATGCGCGTGGCCGAGCGCATCCAGCACGTCGAGACCTTCCTGGCGCGCATGCGTGAACAGCGCCACGCCGTGGTCAAGCTGCTGATGTGGGAGATCGGCAAGAACCTCAAGGATTCGGAAAAGGAATTCGACCGCACCTGCGACTACATCGTCGACACCATCAACGCCCTCAAGGACCTCGACCGCCGTTCCAGCCGCTTCGAGCTGGAACAGGGCACGCTGGGCCAGATCCGCCGTGCACCACTGGGCGTGGCCCTGTGCATGGGGCCATACAACTACCCGCTGAACGAAACCTTCACCACGCTGATCCCGGCGCTGATCATGGGCAACACCGTGGTGTTCAAGCCGGCCAAGTTCGGCGTGCTGCTGATTCGGCCGTTGCTCGAGGCCTTCCGTGACAGCTTCCCGCCAGGGGTGATCAACGTCATCTACGGCCGTGGCCGGGAAACGGTGAGCGCGCTGATGGCCAGCGGCAAGGTCGATGTGTTCGCCTTCATCGGCACGCACAAGGCCGCCAGCGACCTGAAGAAGCTGCACCCGCGCCCGCACCGGCTGCGCGCCGCGCTTGGGCTGGATGCCAAGAACCCGGGCATCGTGCTGCCCCAGGTGGACCTCGACAACGCCGTCGAAGAGGCCGTCACCGGTGCGCTGTCGTTCAATGGCCAACGCTGCACGGCGCTGAAGATCCTGTTCGTCCACGAGGACGTGGTCGATGCCTTCCTCGACAAGTTCCAGCGCAAGCTGGCCGCGCTCAAGCCCGGCATGCCTTGGGAGCCAGGCGTTGCCCTGACGCCGCTGCCCGAGCCCGGCAAGGTCGACTACCTCGACGGCCTGGTCGCCGATGCCACAGCCAAAGGCGCACGCGTGCTCAACGAAGGCGGTGGGCACAGCCGTGGCTCGTTCTTCTACCCGGCCGTGCTGTACCCGGTGAAGAGCGACATGCGCGTGTACCACGAGGAGCAGTTCGGCCCGCTGGTGCCGGTAGTGCCCTACCGCGACCTGCAGACGGTGATCGACTATGTACTGGACTCCGACTACGGCCAGCAACTGAGCCTGTTCGGCAATGACCCGGCGACCATCGGCAGCCTGGTCGACATCTTCGCCAACCAGGTCGGGCGCATCAACATCAACGCGCAATGCCAGCGCGGCCCCGACACCTACCCGTTCAACGGCCGCAAGAACAGCGCCGAAGGCACCCTGTCGGTACATGACGCCCTGCGTGTGTTCTCGATCCGCACCTTGGTCGCAACGCGCTTCCAGGAGGCCAACAAGGAACTGATCAGCGAGATCATTCGCAACCGGCAGTCGAGCTTCCTGACCACCGACTACATCTTCTGACCGCCGCGTTTATAGAGAATCGGTCTATCGCCCCTGTCGATTTTCCATCCGCGCAAACGACTCTAAGCAACAGGGCGCCAACCGGCGCCCACTTCCAAGGAGAGTCGAACATGGCAGCCAAACCCATCCCCGAAGGCCAGCACAGCATCACGCCCTACCTGGCCATCAACGACGCCGCCAAGGCCATCGAGTTCTACAAGAAGGCCTTTGGCGCAGTGGAAATGTTCCGCCTCGATGCCCCTGGCGGCCGCGTTGGCCATGCCGAGCTGAAAATCGGTGATTCGTCGCTGATGCTGGGCGACCCCTGCGACATGGAAGGCGGCCTCACCGCCAGCCAGAAGCTCAGCGGCACAGGCGTGGGCCTGCACCTGTATGTCGAAGACTGCGACAAGGTCTACGCCCAGGCCCTGGCCGCCGGCGGCACCCAGTTGCATCCCTTGACCGACCAGTTCTACGGCGACCGCAGCGGCACCCTGAAAGACCCGTTCGGCAACATCTGGTTCGTTTCCACCCACAAGGAGGACCTGACCCCCGACGAAATTCGCGCCCGCGCAGCGAAGATGTTCGGTGGCAACTGAGCGGTAAGTTGAAAGCGGCGCGACTTTGCTTGAAGCTTGGGGCTCGTAGCTGGGAGCTGCTTCATGCGAATCATCGACAAAACCGCCGCACAGGTCCGTAGCCTGACCCCTGCAGAAGAGGAGCTGCTGGTCGGCTTTGCCACCGGCAGCCTCGCCGGCCCGCGCCTGCTGCAGGCCAACCAGTTGCTGATGAAGGTGCGCAACGCCAACCAGTGGCTGGCCTGCGACTGCCGCAACGATGCCTTGCCGGTACTCAATGTCACCCTCAACGGCAGCACCGGTACGCTGTTTCTCAAGAACAACCCGGGTACCGCCGAACACGCGCCCGGCTGCCCGTTCACCAAGGACGAGCGGGAAGCGGCCGAGCGCGAGAACGACCCCGCGCCACCCGCCGCCTGGCTGCCGCCTGACACACCGTTGCGCCTGATCGGCGATTTTCGCAGCGGCACCGCCGGTGCCGGCGGCGATGGTAGCGAGCGGCGCGACCAACAGCGCCTGCTGTCACTGCTGCTGACCTGGATCGAGACCAGCGGCCTGAACCTGTATGCCACGCATCTGAAAAAGGACCTGACCGGGCAGTTTGCCGAGTTGCGCAGCGTTGCCAGCCGCTATCCGCTGCTGGAACGGGTGCCCGCAAGCAACTACCTGGAAACCCGCCTGGACATGAAGCACATGATGATGCTCAAGTCCCGCCTGCGCGAAGCCACGGTGTTCGGCAACCACCGCCGCCACGGCCTGCTGCTGGACTGCGTGGACCAGATCAAGGGGCGCAAGCTGTTCAACAACCGCAGTGAAGACGGCTTCGACTTCCAGGGCCACCACCTGTATTGGGGCGGCAACCGCACCGCCGGGCCGTTGCTGGCCTTGGCGCTGTACTCGCCGACCAGTGCCGGCAGCCATTTCTACGAGCTGATCCATGTCGCCAGCGTACCGGTGCTGTCCCGCGCCCACCTGTTCCCGGTGTATCGCGACGAAGAACGCGAGCCGCTCAAGGCCTTGGTATCGCTGGTCGACTGGATGGCCGGCAAAGGTGTGAAAGTACAGATGCGCCGCCCGGTGATCGGCGGCCAGGTGATGGATGAACTGGTAATGACTTCGGACCAGGACCGGGTGTTGTCGGTATCGTTGCTGGAGCAGCCAATCGGCCCCGAACCGGATACCGAGAACTTCAAGCGCTACGCCGACTTCAAGAGCCTGGAAACCTTCCGCAAATTCGTTGCCGGCTTCTTCATGCGTGAGCGCTGAGCCCATCTACCGGCACACACAAAACCTTGTGGGAGCGGCCTTGTGTCGCGATGGGCTGCAAAGTAGCCCCGGCCATTCATGCACTAGTGCTGAAACCCAGGGGCCGCTTCGCGGCCCATCGCGACACAAGGCCGCTCCTACAGGTACAGCGACAACCTCGAGATCAACGCTGCACCCGTGGGAGCTGCTTGCCGGCACAAACTCGTCGCTGGCTTCTTCATGCGTGAGCGCTGAGCACCATCTACCAGCACACACAAAACCTTGTAGGAGCGGCCTTGTGTCGCGATGGGCTGCAAAGCAGCCCCGGCAATTCATGCACTAGTGCTGAAACCCAGGGGCCGCTTCGCGGCCCATCGCGACACAAGGCCGCTCCTACAGGTCCAGTGCATGCCTTGAGGGCGACGCTGGCCATGTGGAAGCAACTGTCTTGCTCAAATTCTAAAAGTTGGCGCGATCCCCTGTGGGAGCTGGCTTGCCGGCGAAGAAGCCCGTACAGGCTGCATGAGGTTTGCGTATCAACCCAGAAACAGCTTGTACGCCGGGTTGTCGGTCTCATCCC
>NZ_NEIR01000024.1:0-63978 GCF_002112825.1 Pseudomonas sp. B5(2017) | reverse complement strand
ACTCAGCAGTGAAACGATGCATCGCCGATGGTAGTGTGGGGTTTCCCCATGTGAGAGTAGGTCATCGTCAAGATTCATTTCGCAAAACCCCTATCTGCGCATGCAGGTAGGGGTTTTGTCTTTCTGGCCCTAAAACCCCCAAGCCTCACCTAAATCTTCCGACCTTGTGCGAATCCGCCGGCCTTGTGCGATCCCTGTAGGAGCGGCCTTGTGTCGCGATCGGGCGCGCAGCGGCCGCAATCCAGGCGCCGCGGTTTACCTGTGAGACCCGGGATACAGGCTTTACGGCCGCTTCGCGCCCGATCGCGACACAAGGCCGCTCCTACAATGGTCGCGCAGGCCCGCTGTTATGTTGCCTCCCACAATTCGAGCCAGAACACTAGAATAGGCCCACGCACCTATTCAGAAGCGCTATATGCCCAATCCTGTCGAACCTGAAACCTTGGCCCAGTTGCCGCTGGACGAGCTTGTCGCCTGCCATGAATGCGACCTGCTGCTGCGCAAGCCCGTGCTCCAGCATGACGAGAAAGCCCAATGCCCGCGCTGCGGCTACGAGCTCTACGCCCATCGGCACAATGTGGTCAACCGCAGCCTGGCCCTTGTACTCACCGCCTTGCTGCTGTTTGTGCCCGCCAATTTTCTGCCGATCATGCAGTTGCACCTGCTTGGCCAGACATCGGACGATACCGTCTGGAGCGGCGTGCTGGGCCTGTACAACTCGGAAATGCGCGGCGTGGCCGTGGTGGTGTTCTTGTGCAGCATGGCCATCCCTCTGGCAAAACTGCTCTGTCAGCTGGTCGTGCTCCTGAGCATCCGCCTGAACGTGGGGCGTAGTTTCGGCCTGCTGTTCTACCGCATCTATCACCACTTGCGTGACTGGGGCATGCTCGAGGTCTATTTCATGGGCGTGCTGGTGGCCATCGTCAAGCTGGTGGACCTGGCCGAGCTGACCGTAGGCCTGGGGCTGTTCTGCTTCATCAGCCTGTTATTGATCCAGGTGTGGCTCGAAGTGGTGATGTCACCGCACCAGATCTGGAGTGCGCTATCAGGGGAGGACCTGCATGCGGGCGATTGATGCAGGCATTCTTGTCTGCAATGAGTGTCACGAGCTGAACAGGCAACAGCCAGACAGCACTTCACAAACCTGTACACGCTGCGGTGCCATCGTGCATGCCCGTCGACCGAACAGCATCGCGCGCACCTGGGCGCTGCTGATTGCCGCGTCGATCCTGTACATCCCGGCCAACATGCTGCCGATCATGACCGTGAGCACCCTGGGCCAAGGCAGCCCCGACACGATCATGTCCGGCGTCATCACCTTGCTCAAGCATGGCATGGTGCCCATTGCTGCCGTGGTGTTCATTGCCAGTATCCTGGTGCCCACGTTCAAACTGGTGGGCATCGGCTTGCTGTTGTACTCCGTTCAGCGCCGGCAGCCGCTTTCGGCGCGGCAACGGATATTGATGTACCGCTTCATCGAATTCATTGGGCGCTGGTCCATGCTCGATATCTTCGTCATCGCCATCCTGGTGGCGGTGGTGAATTTCGGCCGAATAGCCAGTGTCGAAGCCAACCTGGGCGCTGTCGCCTTTGCAACTGTGGTGATCCTGACAATGCTTGCCGCTTTAACTTTCGATCCCCGACTGATTTGGGATAACACGGAGTCGGATGACGACCATGAGTGACCTGCCAACGGCTAAAACCCGCCCAGCCTCGAACTGGTCGGCCATATGGATCCTGCCTTTGATCGCCTTGATGATCGGTGGCTGGCTTGCGTGGCAGGCTTATCGTGATGCCGGCGTGGAAATTGAGGTTCGCTTCGAGTCGGGCGAGGGTATCGTCGCCAACAAGACCGAGGTGATCTACAAGGGCATGCCGGTTGGCAAGGTCAAAAGCCTGGTGCTCGACGCCAAGGGTGATAACCAGGGGGTGATCGCCACCATCGAGATGAACAAGGCTGCCGAGCCTCACCTGACCAAAGGTACGCGTTTCTGGCTGGTGAAGCCGAGCGTCAGCCTGGCGGGTATTTCCGGTCTTGAAACACTGGTGTCAGGCAACTATATCGCCGTCAGCCCGGGGGAGGGGGAGCGCACCAAGCGTTTTACCGCCTTGAAGGTGGCACCGCCGCTTTCGGACACCGAGCCGGGGCTGCACCTTACCCTCAAGGCCGAGCGGCTGGGGTCGCTCAACCGTGACAGCCCGGTGTTCTACAAGCAGATCCAGGTTGGCCGGGTCAAAAGCTATCGCCTGTCCGAGGACCAGAGCACCGTCGAGATCAAGGTCTTCATCGAGCCGGCCTATGCCAGCCTGGTGCGCAAGCACACGCGTTTCTGGAATGCCAGCGGCGTTAGCATCGATGCCTCGCTCTCGGGCGTGAAAGTGCGTAGCGAATCGCTGTCGAGCATTGTTGCCGGTGGTATCGCCTTTGCCACGCCGGAACACCGCAAGGACAGCCCTCCCACCGACTCGAACCTGCCGTTCCGTCTGTATGAGGACTTCGATGCGGCCCAGGCCGGCATCCGGGTAAAGGTGAAATTGAGCGATTACGAGGGCCTGCAGGCGGGCCGTACACCGGTCATGTACAAGGGCATCCAGGTGGGCTCGCTCAAAGCCCTGACAATGGCAGACAACCTGGCCAGTGCATCGGCCGAGCTTACGCTGGACCCGTTGGCCGAGGATTATCTGGTCGAGGGCACGCAGTTCTGGGTGGTCAAACCATCGATTTCCCTGGCGGGTATCACCGGCCTGGAAGCGCTGGTCAAGGGTAACTACATCGCCATTCGCCCTGGTGAGAAGGGTGCGCGGCCAGAGCGTGAGTTCGAAGCCCGCGCCAAGGCACCGCCGCTCGACCTCAAGGCACCAGGCCTGCACATGGTGCTGTTCGCCGACACCCTGGGTTCGCTGGAAGTCGGTAGCCCGGTCATGTACCGCCAGGTGAAGGTGGGTAGCGTGCAAAGCTACCAGTTCGCCCGCAACAGCAATCGCATCCTGATCGGTGTGCATATCGAGAAGGAATACGAAAAGCTGGTCAACGGTTCGTCGCGCTTCTGGAATGTCAGTGGCATCACCCTGACGGGGGGCCTGTCGGGCATCAAGATCAAGAGTGAATCACTGCAGACCCTGATGGCTGGTGGTATCGCGTTCGATACGCCACGGCCTGATGTGCCGCTCAAACGCCACATTCCACGCTTCCGCCTGCATGACAGCCAGGATGCGGTCAACCGCGCAGGAACGTTGATCACCATTCGTGTGGACCGTGCCGACGGCCTCAAGCCTGGCACGGCGATACGCTTCCGCGGCCTGGATGTGGGTAGCGTCGAGAGCGTCGACCTGACCGATGACTTGCAGGCGGTGTTGCTGCGGGCGCGCATTACCGAAGCAGCGGACCGTATCGCCCGCGTCGGTACGCAGTTCTGGGTGGTCAAGCCGGCCTTTGGCCTGGTGCGCACGCAGAACCTCGACACCCTGGTGGGCGGGCAGTACCTGGAAGTGCAGCCGGCTGCCAAGGACCGTGGCCCACAGCGCGATTTCATCGCCTTGGCCGACGCCCCGCAGGTGGCAGGGCCTGAAGTCGGCCTGCCGTTGACGCTGAGCGCTCCGCGCCGTGGCTCGATCAAGCCGGGTGTGCCGGTGACCTACCGTGAGGTTGCGGTGGGCAAGGTGACGGGCTTCGAATTGGGCCAGAGCGCTGACCGCGTGTTGATCCATATCTTGATCGAACCGCGCTATGCGGCCCTGGTGCGCAGCGGTAGCCGCTTCTGGAACAGCAGCGGCTTCGGTTTCGACTGGGGTCTGGTCAAGGGGGTTACGGTGCGTACCGAGTCGGTGGAGACCATGATCGACGGCGGTATCGCCTTTGCCACGCCGGATGGCGAGCAGATGGGCAACCCGGCACGGCCGCAGCAGACGTTCGCCTTGTTCGACAAGGCCGAGGATGAATGGCTGCAGTGGGCGCCGAAGATTCAGATAGCGAAGTAGCACACTGGGCAAACACGGCCCTGCTTTTTGTAGGAGCGGCCTTGTGTCGCGATCGGGCTGCGCAGCAGCCCCTCGGTTTCAGCGTCGATGCTGATATTGCTGGGGCTGCTGCGCAGCCCGATCGCGACACAAGGCCGCTCCTACAAAAGCGGATCGGCGATGTTGCATAGGTCGCAGCAGCGAGGCGGCGATGTGCACAAATCGCAGGCAACAAAAAACCGACCCTAGGGTCGGTTTTTCGACTAGCGCGTCGCTTAGGCAGCTGCAGCTTCTTTCAGCGCCTTGATGTGGCCATTCAGACGGCCTTTGTGACGAGCAGCCTTGTTCTTGTGGATGATGCCCTTGTCGGCCATACGGTCGATTACAGGCACAGCCAGAACGTAAGCGGCTTGCGCTTTTTCGGCGTCTTTTGCGTCGATGGCCTTGACTACATTCTTGATGTAGGTGCGGACCATGGAACGCAGGCTGGCGTTGTGGCTGCGACGCTTCTCAGCCTGTTTTGCACGTTTCTTGGCGGAAGGTGTGTTGGCCACCGTCGAGCTCCTCGAAAGACTTTAGGTAAATAGCAAACAAAATAGGCCGCGAATCATGCCGATCAGTCGAACGGATGTCAAGGCCACCTGCAAGGTTCCGCCGAGCGGTGCGCCAACAAGAGGGAAATATTCCTTTCTGCTGCGCGACCTGTAAACTCGGGAATTTTTGGCTCCCCTGCGAAGGCGCGGGAGTATCGCACATTCGGACGCTGTCTGGCAGCGTCCTCTGCCCTTGGCGTGAATCTTTTCGATGAACCTGCTCAAATCCCTGGCTGCGGTAAGCTCGATCACCATGATTTCGCGGGTGCTGGGCTTTGTCCGCGACACCATCCTGGCGCGTGTTTTCGGTGCCGGCATCGCCACCGATGCCTTCTTCATCGCCTTCAAGCTGCCCAACCTGCTGCGGCGCATCTTCGCCGAGGGTGCGTTTTCCCAGGCCTTCGTGCCGATCCTGGCCGAATACAAGACCCAGCAAGGCGAGGAGGCGACCCGCACCTTCGTTGCCTATGTCAGTGGCCTGCTGACTCTGGTTCTGGCGTTGGTGACCGCCATTGGCATCCTGGCGGCACCGTGGGTGGTGTGGGCGACCGCACCAGGCTTTGTCGACAGTGCCGAAAAATACGAGCTGACCACCGCCCTTTTGCGGGTGACTTTTCCTTATATATTGCTGATCTCGCTGTCGTCCCTGGCCGGGGCGATCCTCAATACCTGGAACCGTTTCTCGGTACCGGCCTTTACCCCGACCCTGCTGAACGTGGCGATGATCGCCTTCGCCGTGCTGCTCACGCCGTATTTCGAGCCGCCGATCATGGCTCTGGCCTGGGGCGTTCTGGCGGGCGGCCTGGCGCAGTTGCTGTACCAGCTGCCAGCGCTGAAGAAGATCGGCATGCTCGTGCTGCCACGCCTGAACCTGCGTGATGCCGGCGTGTGGCGGGTGCTCAAGCAGATGCTGCCGGCGATCCTCGGGGTGTCGGTGAGCCAGATCTCGCTGATCATCAACACCATCTTCGCCTCCTTCCTGGTGGCCGGTTCGGTGTCGTGGATGTACTACGCCGACCGCCTCATGGAGCTGCCTTCCGGCGTGCTGGGGGTGGCCCTGGGCACCATACTGCTGCCCACGCTGGCCAAGACCTACGCCAACAAGGACCGCGAGGAATACTCGCGGATCCTCGACTGGGGCCTGCGCCTGTGCTTCCTGCTGGTGCTGCCATGCACCCTGGCCCTGGCCATCCTCGCCGAGCCGCTGACCGTGGCGCTGTTCCAGTACGGCAAGTTCACTGCCGTCGACGCAGCCATGACCCAGAAGGCGCTGATCGCCTATTCCGTGGGCTTGCTGGCGATCATTCTGGTCAAGGTACTGGCACCGGGCTTCTATGCGCAGCAGAATATCCGTACACCGGTGAAGATCGCGGTATTCACCCTGGTCTGCACCCAACTGTTCAACCTGGCCCTGATCGGCCCGCTCGCGCATGCCGGCCTGGCCCTGGCGATCAGCCTGGGGGCCTGCCTGAACGCCGGCCTGCTGTTCTGGAAGCTGCGCAGCCAGCAGCTGTTCCAGCCGCAGCCAGGCTGGGCGATGTTCCTGCTCAAGCTGGTGCTGGCAGTGGGGCTGATGTCGGCGGTGTTGCTGGCCGGCATGCATTACCTGCCGGCCTGGGAGCAGGGCAACATGCTCGAGCGCCTGGTGCGCCTGGGGGCTCTGGTACTGGCGGGCATCGTGACCTATTTCGGCTGCCTGTACCTGTGCGGCTTCCGGCCTCGGCATTTCGCCCGCAAGGCCTTGCACTAAGGCATCGGGCGGGTCAGGCGTCGGTTTTTCGCATTCCACGCCGCCCTTGGGCGCTGCTGCCTGTCACCAGCGCCCGGGTGTGGTTATAATCGGCCACTTTATGAGCAAGAAGCGCGTTATGCAGCTGGTTCGAGGTCTTCACAACCTGCGCCCCGAGCACCGGGGCTGTGTCGCCACCATAGGCAACTTCGACGGGGTTCACCGCGGCCACCAGGCGATCCTGGCGCGCCTGCGCGAGCGTGGCCAGGCCTTGGGCCTGCCGACCTGCGTGGTGATCTTCGAACCGCAACCACGCGAGTACTTCGCCCCCGACACCGCGCCGGCCCGCCTGGCCCGCCTGCGCGACAAGATCGAGCTGCTGGCGGCCGAGGGTATCGACCGGGTGCTGTGCCTGGCATTCAACCAGCGCCTGAGCAAGCTCAGTGCCGATGCCTTCGTCAAGGCGATCCTGGTCGACGGCCTGGGTGTACGCCATCTCGAAGTGGGCGATGACTTCCGCTTCGGCTGCGACCGCGCCGGCGACTTCGCCTTCCTGGTCGAGGCCGGCAAGCAGTACGGCTTCACCGTCGAGGCTGCCAACACGGTGATCCAGGACGGCCTGCGGGTCAGCAGCACCGAAGTGCGCAAGGCCCTGTCCGAAGGCAACTTCGAGCTGGCCGAGCACCTGTTGGGCCGCCCGTACCGCATCAGCGGCCGCGTGTTGCATGGCCAGAAGCTGGCCCGCCAGCTCGGCACACCTACCGCCAACATCCAGCTCAAGCGCCGCCGCGTGCCGCTGTCCGGGGTCTACCTCGCCAGCATCGAAATCGACGGCAAGGCCTGGCCGGGTGTCGGCAATATCGGCGTGCGCCCCACCGTTGCCGGTGACGGGCGCCCGCACCTGGAGATTCATCTGCTGGACTATGCCGGCGACCTTTACGGCCGGCGCCTGACGGTGGAGTTCCACCACAAGCTGCGTGAAGAGCAGCGATTCGCCTCCCTGGAGGCGCTGAAGTCGGCGATCGATGCGGATATCGCCGCCGCACGTGCACATTGGCACGCTCAACCGTTAACGAAGAGCCTGAAATGACCGACTACAAAGCCACGCTTAACCTTCCGGACACCGCCTTCCCCATGAAGGCCGGCCTGCCTCAGCGCGAACCGCAGATCCTGCAGCGCTGGGACAGCATTGGCCTGTACCAGAAGCTGCGCGAAATTGGCAAGGATCGTCCCAAGTTCGTCCTGCACGACGGCCCGCCCTATGCCAACGGCAAGATTCACATCGGTCATGCGCTGAACAAGATCCTCAAGGACATGATCGTCCGTTCCAAGACGCTGTCCGGCTTCGATGCGCCGTATGTGCCGGGCTGGGACTGCCATGGCCTGCCGATCGAGCACAAGGTCGAGGTCACCCACGGCAAGCACCTGTCCGCCGACCGCACCCGCGAGCTGTGCCGCGAGTACGCCGCCGAGCAGATCGAAGGGCAGAAGACCGAGTTCATCCGCCTGGGCGTGCTGGGTGACTGGGACAACCCGTACAAGACCATGAACTTTGCCAACGAGGCCGGCGAAATCCGCGCCCTGGCCGAAATGGTCAAGCAAGGCTTCGTGTTCAAGGGCCTGAAGCCGGTGAACTGGTGCTTCGATTGCGGTTCGGCCCTGGCCGAGGCCGAAGTCGAGTACGCCGACAAGAAATCGCAGACCATCGACGTTGCCTTCCCGGTTGCCGACGAGGCCAAGCTGGCTGCTGCCTTCGGCCTGGCTTCGCTGGCCAAACCGGCCGCCATTGTGATCTGGACCACCACCCCGTGGACCATCCCGGCCAACCAGGCGCTGAACATCCACCCGGAGTTCAAGTACGCCCTGGTCGACACCGGCGAGCGTCTGCTGGTACTGGCCGAAGAGCTGGTGGAGTCGTGCCTCAAACGCTACAGCCTGGAAGGCTCGGTCATCGCTACCGCCCAGGGTTCGGCGCTGGAACTGATCAACTTCCGCCACCCGTTCTACGACCGCCTGTCGCCAGTCTACCTGGCCGACTACGTCGAATTGGGCGCCGGTACCGGCGTGGTGCACTCCTCGCCAGCCTACGGTGAAGACGACTTCGTCACCTGCAAGCGCTACGGCATGGTCAACGACGACATCCTCACCCCGGTGCAGAGCAACGGCGTGTACGTCGACTCGCTGCCATTCTTCGGCGGCCAGTTCATCTGGAAGGCCAACCCGGCCATCGTCGAGAAGCTGAGCGAAGTCGGTGCGCTGATGCACACCGAAACCATCAGCCACAGCTACATGCACTGCTGGCGCCACAAGACCCCGCTGATCTACCGCGCCACTGCGCAGTGGTTCGTGGGTATGGACAAGCAGCCGACCACCGGCGAGCCGCTGCGCGAGCGTGCACTGAAAGCCATCGAGGACACCAAGTTCGTGCCGGCCTGGGGCCAGGCGCGCCTGCATTCGATGATCGCCAACCGCCCGGACTGGTGCATCTCGCGTCAGCGCAACTGGGGCGTACCGATCCCGTTCTTCCTGCACAAGCAGACCGGCGAGCTGCACCCACGCACCGTCGAGCTGATGGAAGCGGTGGCCAAGCGCGTCGAACAGGAAGGCATCGAGGCCTGGTTCAAGCTGGACGCCGCCGAACTGCTGGGCGCTGAAGCCGAGCAGTACGACAAGATCACCGACACCCTCGACGTGTGGTTCGACTCGGGTACCACCCACTGGCACGTGCTGCGTGGCTCGCATGACATCGGCCACGCCACCGGCCCGCGTGCCGACCTGTACCTGGAAGGTTCCGACCAGCACCGCGGCTGGTTCCACTCGTCGTTGCTGACCGGTTGCGCCATTGACGGCCACGCGCCGTACCGCGAGCTGCTGACCCACGGCTTCACCGTGGACGAGAACGGCCGCAAGATGTCCAAGTCGCTGGGCAACACCATCGAGCCGGAGAAGGTCAACAACACCCTGGGTGCCGATATCCTGCGCCTGTGGGTTGCCGCTACCGACTATTCCGGTGAAATGGCCGTTTCCGAGCAGATCCTGCAACGCAGCGCCGACGCCTACCGCCGTATCCGCAACACTGCACGCTTCCTGCTCTCCAACCTGTCCGGCTTCGACCCGGCCCGCGACCTGCTGGCCCCGGAAGACATGCTGGCGCTGGACCGCTGGGCCGTAGACCGCACCCTGCTGCTGCAACGCGAGCTGGAAGAGCACTACAGCGAGTACCGTTTCTGGAACGTCTACTCCAAGGTGCACAACTTCTGCGTGCAGGAGCTGGGCGGCTTCTACCTCGACATCATCAAGGACCGCCAGTACACCACCGGCGCCAACAGTGTCGCCCGCCGTTCCTGCCAGACCGCGCTGTACCACATCAGCGAGGCGCTGGTGCGCTGGATCGCGCCTATCCTGGCGTTCACCGCCGACGAAATCTGGCAGTACCTGCCAGGCGAGCGCAACGAGTCGGTAATGCTCAACGGCTGGTACCAGGGCCTGAGCGAACTGCCGGAAGGCACCGAACTGGACCGCGCTTACTGGGACCGCGTGATGGCCGTCAAGGCATCGGTCAACAAGGAGCTGGAAAACCAGCGTACCGCCAAGGTCATCGGCGGCAACCTGCAGGCTGAAGTCACCCTGTACGCCGACGAAGGCCTGAGCGCCGACCTGGGCAAGCTGGGCGACGAACTGCGCTTCGTGCTGATCACCTCGGCTGCCAGCGTGGTGCCGTTCGTGCAGGCGCCAGCCGAAGCCGTGGCCACCGAAGTCGAAGGCCTCAAGCTGCAAGTGGTCAAGTCCGGCCACGCCAAGTGCGGCCGTTGCTGGCACTTCCGCGCTGACGTCGGCCGCCACCCGGAGCACCCGGAAATCTGCGGCCGTTGCGTCGACAACCTGAGCGGTTCCGGCGAGGTGCGCCACTATGCCTAACCCTGCAGCGGGGCGCTTCGGGCGCCTTGCATGGCTTTGGCTGAGCCTGGTGGTACTGGTCCTTGACCAGGCCACCAAGCTGTATTTCAACAATGCCCTGACCATGTACCAGCAGGTTGTCGTCATCCCTGACTACTTCAGCTGGACCCTGGCCTACAACACCGGCGCGGCGTTCAGCTTCCTGGCGGAAAGCTCCGGCTGGCAGCGCTGGCTGTTCGCCCTGATCGCCGTGGTGGTCAGTGCCGTGCTGGTGGTGTGGCTCAAGCGCCTGGGGCGCAACGAGACCTGGCTGGCCGTGGCGCTGGCGCTGGTGCTGGGTGGCGCGATCGGCAACCTGTACGACCGCGTCGTGCTCGGCCATGTGGTCGACTTCATCCTGGTGCACTGGCAGAACCGCCATTACTTCCCGGCCTTCAACCTGGCCGACAGCGCCATTACCGTTGGTGCGGTGATGCTGGCGCTGGATATGTTCAAGAGCAAGAAGTCCGAGGATCCGGTCCATGACTGACACCCGTATCGGCCAGAACACCGAAGTCACCCTGCACTTCGCGCTGCACCTGGAAAACGGCGACACCGTCGACAGCACGTTCGACAAGGCCCCGGCCACCTTCAAGGTTGGCGATGGCAACCTGCTGCCAGGTTTCGAGAACGCCCTGTTCGGCTTCAAGGGCGGTGACAAGCGTACCGTCGTGGTGGCCCCGGAGAACGCCTTCGGCCAGCCCAACCCGCAGAACGTGCAAGTCATGCCGCGGTCCCAGTTCGAGGGCATGGAGTTGTCCGAAGGGCTGTTGATCATCTTCAACGACGCCGCCAACACCGAGCTGCCAGGTGTGGTCAAAGCGTTCGATGACGACCAGGTGACCATCGACTTCAATCACCCATTGGCTGGCAAGACCCTGACCTTCGAGGTGGAGATCCTCGAGGTGAAGGCCCTGTAAGCCTGGAGCCGAGCATGCAAATCAAACTCGCCAACCCTCGCGGCTTCTGCGCGGGGGTCGACCGGGCGATCGAGATCGTCAACCGCGCGCTGGAAGTCTTCGGCCCGCCGATCTATGTGCGTCACGAAGTGGTGCACAACAAGTTCGTGGTGGAAGACCTGCGTAACCGCGGCGCCATCTTCGTCGAAGAGCTGGACCAGGTACCGGACGATGTCATCGTTATCTTCAGTGCCCACGGTGTTTCCCAGGCCGTGCGCCAGGAAGCCGCTGGCCGTGGCCTGAAAGTGTTCGATGCCACCTGCCCGCTGGTGACCAAGGTGCACATCGAAGTGGCCAAGTACAGCCGCGACGGCCGTGAGTGCATCCTCATCGGCCACGAAGGGCACCCGGAAGTCGAAGGCACCATGGGCCAGTACGACGCCAGCAACGGTGGCGCCATCTACCTCGTCGAAGACGAGGAGGATGTTGCCAACCTGCAGGTGAAGGACCCGGACCACCTGGCGTTCGTCACCCAGACCACGCTGTCGATGGACGACACCAGCCGCGTCATCGACGCCCTGCGTGCGCGCTTCCCGAACATTGGCGGCCCGCGCAAGGACGACATCTGCTACGCCACCCAGAACCGCCAGGACGCGGTCAAGCAACTGGCGGACGAGTGCGACGTGGTACTGGTAGTCGGCAGCCCGAACAGCTCCAACTCCAACCGCCTGCGCGAGCTGGCCGAGCGCATGGGCACCCCGGCCTACCTGATCGACGGAGCCGAGGACCTGCAGCGTGGCTGGTTCGAGCAGACGGCGCGGGTCGGCATCACCGCCGGTGCTTCGGCCCCCGAAGTGCTGGTGCGTGGTGTGATCGAGCAGCTCAAGGCCTGGGGCGCCAGCGGTGCTGAAGAGCTGGATGGGCGGGAAGAGAACATCACCTTCTCAATGCCCAAGGAATTGCGGGTTCGGTCGCTGATCTGACCGCAGTTTGCGCGATCCCCATGTAGGAGCGGCCTTGTGTCGCGAACGGGCTGCAAAGCAGCCCCAGGATTTCAGCGTTAGCGCTGATATTTCCGGGGCCGCTTTGCGGCCCGTTCGCGACACAAGGCCGCTCCTACATTGACCGCGCTGATCTGCTAGTGGTGTCTTTGCATCGGGATTTTTTTGGCTCTCCCATATCTACCCTGACCCTGCCAGTCGATGCCATCACCACTTGATACTGGCTAGTTGCGGTCAAGCGCTCGCAAATCTCCATCGTTGAACCTAACCAATTACTGGTTGCCCCAAGCGGAACCCCTTGCGCACTGAATTTCAGCTGCTCACCGCGATTGCTCGTGATCTTCAGTGGCCGCGAAAGACGCTGCTCACGCAGCACCTGCTGGTTATGCTCCAGCATCACCCGCCAACCATTCCCCCAATTACCGTCCAACGCCTGCACCAGCACCGGCTGGCTTTGCAACATGGCATGGCTGCGCGCACTGCGCAGCGCCTGCGCCAGGTCTCGCGCAGCTGCCGCCCTGTGTAGGTCGTCGCTCAATCTGGCGTAGGCCGGCATGCCGAGCTGTGTCAGCAATACGGCCACCGCCAGGGCCGACAACATTTGTATCAGTGTTACACCTCGTTGCTTCACCGTGCATTCCTCCCTGGAAGTGCTTGGCTGTAGCTTCACGGTCGTTGGACCGGCGGTCCAGTCGCCCGGGTTCAATGCAATTGCAGGAAAAGTCGCAGGAGGTGCAGGGATGCACGCAAGACAACGGGGCATGACGCTTCTGGAAGTGTTGTTGGCGGTGGGTGTGGTGGCCGTGGGTATGTTCGCAGCGGCAGGCCTGCAACTGCAGGCATTGCAGGCTGCGGAGGATGCGCGTCGCGATGGGAAGGCGGCAATGGCGGCGCACAGCGAGCATGAAAGGGGGCGGCCATGAGCCGCGTCCAGCGTGGTTTCGGCTTGCTTGAGCTGATGCTGGCGCTGACCATCGGGTTGCTGCTGTTGGCGGCGGCCAGCCAGCTATTCACCTCGGCCCACCATACCTGGCGGCTGCAAAGCACGGCAGTACGCATGCAGGATGAAGCTCGCCTGGCATTGCTGCGAATGGCCCAGGATATCCGAATGACCGGGATGTTCGGCTGCTTGCGACTGCAGCCAAAGCACTTCGGCAGTTCGAGCGCAGAGCACGCATTCGCCCGGCCGATGGAAGTCGAAGCATCCACCCTTAGCCTGGTCGTGGCGGAGTTACCTGGGCAAGCCGGTGGGCCGCAGTGGTTCCTGCACACGGACTGTACTAGCAAAGTGTCTGTGGACGATGAGTTGAAGGAGGGCTACCCACAGGTTCACCCCATCAGCAGATATGTCTACCAACTCGAGGGCAATACGCTGAGATTCAAACGCAACAACAGCAATTTCCAGCCGCTGGTTGAAAATGTGCGGTCAATGCGTTTGCAGCGTGTGCAAATGGCACAGGGTGAGGGGGTGGATATTGCCCTGACGCTTTACGAACCCACGCTCGAACTTGAACAGCACCATGAACTGAGCGTCGCAATCCGCAACCCGGTGCCGGCCTCATGAGTCGTCAGCGTGGCATCGTCCTGTTGTTGGCCTTGGTCCTGAGCATGCTGCTGGGGCTGCTTGCGGCGTCGGCCCTGCGAGATGCGCTGGCGCAAACGCAGATGACCGGCTATCTGAGCGAAGGCCTGCTGGCGCTGGAGCAGGCCGAGGCCACGCTGCTGGCTGGGGCAGGCGAGCTCGAGCGGGCTCCCCCCGACCCTTGCGAGGCGTGCCCGCCACCCGCTCGACCGCATGACCTGAGCGGGCAGTGGCAGCGCACGCCAACCGGCTATTTCCATTTGCAGAATCTGGGTACCAGCGAATACGCCGCGCATATGCCGGAAGGGCAGCAGGTCACCCTGTACCGCATCACCGCCGTCAGCCTGCAAACCCAGTCACGGCATGTGCTGGAAGCGGTCTATGCCATGGGCGAGGACACGACCCGGCGCATTGCCTGGCGGCAGAGATTGCGAGGAGACTGACATGCAGCAAGGCTTGAGCCTGATCGAGTTGTTGATTGTGCTGGCCGTGACCGGCATTCTGGCAGCCATTGCCTACCCCAGTTACAGCGACCAGCTACGGCGAGCCGCGCGCAGCGAAGTGGTTGGCCTGCTGCATGATGCCGCCCTGCGCCTGGAGCGCCACCGCGTACGCACTGGCCAATACGCCGAGGGCGACCCGGCCTTGCCCGACGGTACCCGCTATTACAGCCTGCAGGCCCAGCGCGACAGCGACACCTTCACGCTGCGCGCCCGGCGGCTGCCGAGTGGGCTGATGGCGCAGGACCGCTGTGGCGATTTCCAGCTCGACCAGGCCGGCGTGCAGCGCAATCCGGGTGCCGTCGAAGACAGCGTGCACTGCTGGGGAAGCTGAAGGTTGAATGATGCCCGGTGCATCGCGGATTTACTTCAGGTGTTGGATCGACAGATGAGCAAGCAAGTAGTGGTGGTCGGTGGCGGGGTGATCGGCCTGCTGACGGCATTCAACCTGGCGGCGAAGGTCGGGCAGGTGGTGGTGTGTGATCAGGGTGAGGTCGGCCGTGAGTCGTCCTGGGCCGGCGGTGGCATCGTCTCGCCGCTGTACCCGTGGCGCTACAGCCCGGCCGTGACCGCCTTGGCACACTGGTCGCAAGACTTTTATCCACAGCTGGGCGAGCGTTTGTTCGCCAGCACCGGCGTCGACCCCGAAGTGCACACCACCGGCCTGTACTGGCTTGACCTGGACGACGAGGCCGAAGCGCTGGCCTGGGCCGAGCGTGAGCAGCGGCCGCTGAGTGCCGTGGATATTTCGGCGGCCTATGACGCGGTGCCGGTGTTGGGCCCAGGCTTCAAGCGTGCCATCTACATGGCCGGCGTGGCCAACGTGCGCAACCCGCGCCTGGTGAAGTCGCTCAAGGCGGCGTTGCTGGCGTTGCCCAACGTGACCTTGCGTGAGCACTGCCAGATTACCGGTTTTGTCCAGCAAGGCGGTCGCGTGACCGGTGTGCAGACGGCAGACGGCGTGCTGGCGGCGGATGAGGTGGTGCTCAGTGCCGGCGCCTGGAGTGGCGACCTGCTGCGTACGCTCGGCCTGGAGTTGCCGGTGGAGCCGGTGAAGGGCCAGATGATTCTGTTCAAATGTGCCGAAGACTTCCTGCCGAGCATGGTGTTGGCCAAGGGGCGCTATGCGATCCCTCGGCGTGATGGGCATATTCTGGTGGGTAGCACGCTGGAGCATGCCGGGTACGACAAGACCCCGACCGAGGAGGCGTTGGAGAGCCTGAAGGCCTCGGCGGTGGAGTTGCTGCCTGAGCTAGAGGGGGCCACGGTGGTGGCGCACTGGGCCGGGCTGCGGCCGGGGTCGCCGGAAGGTATTCCGTATATCGGGCCGGTGCCGGGGCATGCGGGGTTGTGGTTGAACTGCGGGCATTACCGCAACGGGCTGGTGCTGGCGCCGGCTTCGTGCCAGCTGTTTACCGACCTGTTGACCGGGGCAGAGCCGATCATTGACCCGGCGCCGTATGCGCCAGCCGGGCGGTTGAGCTGAGGGCCTCTTCGCGGGTAAACCCGCTCCCACAGGTACATCACAGGTTTCGAAAACCGTGCGATCCCTGTGGGAGCGGGTTTACCCGCGAAAGGGCCGGAGAGGCCAGTAGACATTTCAGCCGGTAATCGGTGCCTGCAAGTGCCGGCTAGGGTAATGCTGCTCATACACCTTGCACACCCGCAGCACCTGCTCATCGGCAAAGCGCCCGGCCACCACCTGCAGCCCCACCGGCAACCCCTCGCGGGTGAACCCGCACGGCACCGAAGCCGCCGGCTGCTGGGTCAGGTTGAAGGGATAGCTGAACGGCGTCCATTCCATCCACTGCGTCATCCCCGACCCCGGCGGCACATTGTGCCCGGCCTCGAATGCCACCAGCGGTAGCATCGGCGATACCAGCACGTCATGGCGCTGGTGGAAGGCATTCATCTTCGCGATCAACTCTGCCCGTGCCTCCAGGGCCTGGGTGTATTCGGCCAGACTGATTCGCGCTCCCTGTTCGGCGATCCAGCGCAGCCCTGGGTCAAGCAGCGCTCGCTGTTCATCGCTGAACGCACTCGCCAACCGCGCCGCCCCGGCAAACCACAGGGTATTGAACGTCTCCAGCGGGTCACCGAACCCTGGGTCGACTTCCTCAACCTGTGCGCCCAGCCGTGCCAGGCGCTGCACGGCCTGGGCCACCAGTGCCTGGACCTGCGGGTCGACCTGCACGTAACCGAAGTTGGCACTGTAGGCGATGCGCAGGCCGCTCAGGTCCTGTTCCTGGCCCAGCCACGGCGCCTGCCTGGGTGCGCCGGCCAACCCGTCACGGGCATCGGGGCGGGCGACGCAGTCGAGCATCAGTACCGAATCGTCGACGGTGCGCGTCATCGGCCCCAGGTGCGACAGCACGGTCATGGCACTGGCCGGCCATTGCGGTACGTAGCCGAAGGTCGGCTTGATGCCGAAGGTGCCGGTAAAGGCGCAAGGGATGCGAATAGAGCCGCCGGCATCGCTGCCCTGGTGCAGCACGCCCAGGTTCAGCGCGGCTGCCGCCGCGGCGCCACCGGACGAGCCGCCGGCGGTCAGCCGGGTATCCCAGGGGTTGCGGGTGATGCCGTACAGCGGGTTGTCGGTCACCCCCTTCCAACCGAACTCCGGCGTGGTGGTCTTGCCCACCAACACAGCGCTGGCTTCGCGCATGAAGGCCGTGAAGGGCGCATCGACTTCCCACGGGCCTGCGCCCGAGGTAGTGCGCGAGCCCTTGCGTGTGGGCATGCCCCGGGTCAGGGTCAGGTCCTTGATCGAGGCGGGTACGCCATCCAGCCGGCCGCAGGGCTCGCCACGCTGCCAGCGCTGTTCGCTGGCGCGGGCGGCGGCGCGGGCACCTTCGCCGTCGACATGGCAATAGGCGTTGACCGCCGGGTTGTGCAGGTCGATGCGCGCCAGCACATCGTCGATCACCTCGACCGGTGACAGTTGGCGGCGCTGGTACAACTCGAGCAGTTCGAGGGCGGTGAACTCGCCAATCGCGGTTTTCTGGGTCATCTCAACGGGCTCCCGGGTTGGCGGCCTGGAACATGGCGCGCAGCAGCACGTCGCAGCCATCGGCCAGGTCCTGTGGCGCGGCATTTTCGATTTCGTTGTGGCTGATGCCGCCCTCGCAAGGCACGAAGATCATCCCGGCCGGGCCCAGCTCGGCGAGGAAGATCGCGTCGTGGCCGGCGCCGCTGACGATATCCATGTGGCTCAGGCCCAGCTCCCGCGCGCCTTGGCGCACGGCGTCCACGCACTGCTCGGCGAAGTACAGCGGCGGGAAGTCGGCGGTTGGCGTCAGCTCGAAACTCAACCCGTGTCTTGCCGTGCTGGTTTCAATGGCCGCGCGTACTTCGCTGACCATGGCGGCGAGGTGCTCGGGGTCGAGGTGGCGCAGGTCGATGGTCATCTGCACCTGGCCGGGGATGACATTGCGCGAGCCCGGGTGCAGGTTCAGGCAGCCGACGGTGCCGCAGGCATGCGGCTGGTGGGCGTGGGCCACGCGGTTGACCGCAGCCACCACCTCGGCTGCACCGACCAGGGCATCCTTGCGCAGGTGCATCGGGGTCGGGCCGGCATGGGCCTCGACGCCGGTCAGTATCAGGTCGAACCATTTCTGCCCCAGGCAGCCCTGGACCACGCCAATGGTGGTGCGCTGGTCTTCCAGCACCGGGCCTTGTTCGATATGGGCTTCGAAGTAGGCGCCGACGGCATGCCCGGTGGGCACGCGCGGGCCGGCGTAACCGATGCGCTGGAGTTCCGCGCCTACCGACAGGCCCTGATCGTCGACCTTGGCCAGGGTCTCCTGCAGGCCGAACTTACCGGCGAACACCCCCGAGCCCATCATGCACGGCGGGAAGCGCGAGCCTTCCTCGTTGGTCCATACCACCACTTCCAGCGGGGCCTCGGTGGTCAGGTCCAGGTCGTTCAGGGTGCGCAGCACCTCGAGGCCGGCCATGACCCCGTAGCAGCCGTCGAACTTACCGCCGGTGGGTTGGGTGTCGATGTGGCTGCCGGTCATCACTGGTGGCAGGGCCGGGTTGCGCCCCGGGCGGCGGGCGAAGATGTTGCCGATGGCGTCGATGCTGACCGTGCAGCCAGCGTCTTCGCACCAGCGCACGAACAGGTCGCGGGCCTGGCGGTCGAGGTCGGTCAGGGCCAGGCGGCATACGCCACCCTTGGCGGTGGCGCCGAGCCGGGCCAGGTCCATCAGCGATTGCCAGAGGCGATCGCGGTTGACCAGCGGGCCTTGGTCGAGCAGGTGCTGCGAGGGATCGATGCGGGTGTTCATGGTTCATCTCTCCTGAAATGACTGGGTTGCTTGTACTGGCCTCTTCGCGGGTGAACCCGCTCCCACAGGGACATCACTGCCTTCAGGTCTGCGGGCCCCTACCACCAGGACGACGCGTTCACTGTGGGAGCGGGTTTACCCGCGAAGAGGCCAGTACAGGTAAACGAGGCCTGTATCAGGCGCTAAGGGCCAGGTAACGGTTCTTGATGCTCGGGTCCTCGCGGAACTGCGCCGCACTGCCCTGGTAGGCGACGCGGCCCTGTTCCAGCACGTAGTGGCGGTCAGCGAGGGCGTCGCAGACCATCAGGTTCTGTTCCACCAGCAGGATCGACAGGCCTTCGTCCTTGATCCGCCGCAGAATCCTCACCAGTTCGTCGACGATCACCGGGGCCAGGCCTTCGGTGGGCTCGTCGAGGATCAGCAGCTTGGGGCCGTTGAGCAGGGCGCGGGCGATGGCCAGCATCTGCTGCTCGCCGCCGGACAGGGCGAAACCGCCGTTGCGGCGCCGTTCCTTCAGCCGCGGGAACATGCTGTACACGTCTTCCAGCTGCCAGCGGCTGTCCTTGCGAACGGCAATCCTCAGGTTCTCCTCCACGCTGAGCTGGCGAAAGATGCCGCGGTGCTCCGGCACCAGGGCAATGCCGAGCCGGGCGATATCGAAGATTTCGCGGCCGACCAGCTGCTGGCCGTTGAAGCTGATCTGCCCTTGCCGTGGGCGGACGATGCCGAGGATGCTGCGCAGGGTGGTGGTCTTGCCGGCGCCGTTGCGCCCCAGCAGGGTCACCAGTTCGCCAGCCTCGACCTTGAGCGAGACGCCTTCGAGCACATGGCTCTTGTCGTAGTAGGAGTGGATCGAATCGACATTGAGCATCAGGCGGCCTCTCCAAGGTAGGCGGTGCGGACACGCTCGTCGTTGCGCACCTGTTCAGGGGTACCCTCGACCAGGATCTGGCCGTGGCTCATCACCGTGATGCGCTGGCTGATCGACATGACGATGCTCATGTTGTGCTCGATCAGCAGCACGGTGTGGTCGCGGCCGAGGTCGCTGATCAAGTCGGTCATCACCGGGATGTCGTCGATGCCCATGCCCGAAGTGGGTTCGTCGAGCATCAGCAGGGTGGGTTTGGCGCAGATCGACATGCCCACCTCCAGCACCCGTTGCTGGCCGTGCGACAGCTCGCCGGCCAGGGTCTCGGCGCGGGCGGCAAGCTTCAGGCGCTCCAGCACCTGGTCGGCGGTGTCCCAGTGGCTGCGCTTGTGCTCGACGCTGCGCCAGAAGTTCAGCGCACCCAGGCCATCGCGGCCCTGGGCGGCCAGGCGCAGGTTCTCGCGCACCGACAGGTTCTGGAACAGGCTGGTGAGCTGGAACGAACGGGCCATGCCCAGCGCCACGCGCCCGTGGGACGGCTTGTGGATGATGTCCTGGCCGTTGAACAGGATCTTGCCCGCGGTGGCCTGGCGCTCGCCGGTCAGGCAGTGGAACAGGCTGGTCTTGCCGGCGCCGTTGGGGCCGATGATGGTGTGGATGGAGCCGGCGCGAACCTTGAGGTCGACACCCGCAACCGCCTTGAACGGCCCGTAGGCCAGCTCCAGCTGGCGGGTTTCCAGGAGGTAGTCGCTCATCACAGAGTCTCCTTGGTCTTGGCCTGGGGTTTGTCATTGGCATTGCGGTTAGCCAGCAGGCGCTTGCCCAGTTCTGCCAGGCCGCCCCACAAGCCGCCACGCATGAACACCACCACCAGGATCAGGATCACCCCCAGCAGCATCAGCCAGCGCGGCCACAGCTCCGACAGCACGTCGCCCAGCAGCACGATGGCGCCGGCCCCCAGCAGCGAGCCGAACAGCGAGCCGGTGCCACCGACGATGGTCATGATCAGGATGTTCTCGCTCATCATCAGGTCGATGTTCGACAGCGGCGCAAAGTGCAGCAGCATGGCGTACAGCGCCCCGGCGATACCGGTGATGGCGCCCGACAGCATGAACACCAGGATCTTGAAGTGGCGGGTGTCGTAGCCGATGGCTGCGGCGCGGGTCTCGTTTTCGCGGATGGCCAGCAGGGTGCTGCCGAATGGCGAACGGATCACCCGCAGGGCGCCGGCAAAGATCAGCAGGAACAGCACCGCGACGAACACATAGAAGTGCCGTGGGTCGGCCAGGTCGACCAGCACATGGCCGGCGATTTCGATGTTGGGCCGGGGCACATCGAGCAGGCCGTTGTCACCGCCGGTCCAGCCGCTGAGGGTGTAGGCCAGGAAGTATGCCATCTGGCTGAAGGCCAGGGTCAGCATGACGAAGTAGATACCCGTGCGGCGGATCGCCAAGGCGCCTACCAGCAGCGCCAGGAAGGCACCGAACACGGCTGCGCCAAGCAGCGCGGCGAACATGCCCCACTGCAGGTGGATCATCAGCAGCGCCGCGCCATAGGCGCCTACGCCAAAGAAGATGCCCTGGCCGAACGACAGCAGGCCGGTGTAGCCGAGCAGCAGGTTGCAGGCCAGCGCCGCCAGGGCAAAGATCAGGATCTCGGTGGCCAGGGTGGCCGATGGCAGCAGCAGCGGCAGCGCCACCAGGCTGGCGACCACCAGCAACAGCAGGGCCGGGGCGCGGCCCTTGGCGACTGGCAATGGGTTTTTCTCGCTCATCTCAGGCTCTCCCGAACAGGCCATAGGGACGGACCAGGATCACTGCGGCCATGGCACCGTAGATCATCAGGCTGGCGCCTTGCGGCCAGAGGCTGGTCATCATGCTTTGCACCACACCCACCAGCAGGCCGCCGACCAGGGCGCCGCCGAACGAGCCCATGCCGCCGATCACCACCACCACGAAGGCGATGCCAAGGATTTCCGGGCCGACGAAGGGCTGGGCGCCACGCAGCGGTGCGAACAGCACGCCCGCCACGCCGGCCAGGCCCACCCCCAGGGCGAAGGTCAGGGAGAACAGGCGGAAGATGTTGGTGCCCAGCAGCGACACGGTTTCGGTGCTTTCGCTGCCGGCCCGCACCAGGGCGCCGAAGCGGGTGCGCTCCAGCAGCAGCCACAGGCCAAGGCCGATCAGCGCGGCGAAACCGATCAGGAACAGCCGGTAGTAGGGGTAGATGAAGTCACCGACGATCAGCACCCCGCGCAGCTCCGGCGGCACGGCGATGTTCTTGCCCACCGGGCCCCAGATCAGTACCGAGGCTTCCTGGATGATCAGCGCAATACCGAGGGTGACGAGGATCTGGAAGGTGTGCGGCAGGTGGTAGATGCGTTTGATCAGAAGACGCTCGACCGCCCAGGCCAGCGCCGCCACCACCAGCGGTGCGATCAGCAGGGCCAGCCAGAAGTTGCCAGTAATGGCCACGGCGGTGTAGCACAGGTAGGCGCCCAGCAAGAAGAACGCGCCGTGGGCGAAGTTGACGAAGTTGAGCAGGCCGAAAATGATCGTCAGGCCCACGGCGATGAGAAAGTAGATCATCCCCAGGCCCAGGCCGTTGAGCAGTTGGAACAGGTACAAATCGAGCATGAGCGTGCCCTCGACAGCGCGCGATGCGGCTGCCTGTACGAGTGTTTGTGACTGACGCCGCGGCTTCAGGCCAGGGCGCAACCGGTGTGGTCGACTTCGACGAACGAGCGGCCCGAGCTGATGACTTCGGCCAGGTCGTCCTCGTCGCGCATCTGCCCCTGGGGCTTGCCGCGCAGCAGGTAGTAATCCTTGAGCACCTGGTGGTCGCCCGGGCGGATCAGTTCTTCGCCGGTCGGGCCCTGGAAGCGCATGCCCTGCAATGCCGCGGACACGGCGGCGCCATCCAGGCTGCCGGCCTTGATGATGGCTTCGAGCATGACCTTGGTGCCGATGTAGTCGGCCGCCAGCGGGTAGTTGGGGTTGATGCCATAGGCCTTGCGGGTGGCAGCGACCAGCTGCTTGTTCAGTGGGGTATCGACCTGGTGCCAGTACTGCGCGCCCAGGTACACGCCTTCGAGCACGTCGCTGCCCAGCTCCTGGAACTGGTCGAGCCCGGCGGACCACACAATCAGCACTTTCATGCGCTCCTTGATGCCGAAGTTCACTGCCTGGCGCAGGGCGTTGGACGCCTGGCTGCCGAAGTTGAGCAGCACCAGCACGTCGGGCTTGGCGGCGATGGCGTTGGTCAGGTAGCCGGAAAACTCCTGCTCCTGCAGCGAGTGGTAGCTGTTGCCGATGTGTTCCACACCGAGCTCGGCGAACACCTTGCGGGCGTTGTCCAGCAGGGCATCGCCGAACACGTATTGCGGCGTGATGGTGTACCAGCGCTTGGCCTGTGGCAGCTGGCGGATCATCGGCACCAGCGTTTCGCGGATGGCGCCGTAGGTGGGCACCGACCAGCGGAAGGTCGAGGCATTGCAGTCCTTGCCGGTGATTTCGTCAGCGCCGACCGGGGTCATGAACACGCCGCCGGCCTTGTGGATTTCCTTCGACACCGCCAGTGCCGAGGACGACAGGGTGCAGCCCTGGAAGAAGCGAGCGCCATCCTGGCCGATGGCTTCCTGCACCTTGCGCACCGCCTTGCCGGCGTTGCCTTCGGTGTCGATGACCTTGTACTTGAGCGGGTGGCCGAGCAGTTGCGGGTATTCGGCGATGGCCAGGCGTGAACCCATGTCGGCGTACTTGCCGTAGCTGGCGAAGGCGCCAGACATGGACTTGAGCCCATAGAAGGTCAATGGTTGCTCGGCGAATGCCCGGTGCGCCCCCAAGGGGAGGCTACCTAAGGCACCCAGGGCAAGGCCTGCCTTGAGCAGGGTACGTCTTTGCATGAGTAACTCCTTGGTTGTGGTTATTAGGCAGGAGTGGCAATGACAAAGCGGGTACGGCCGGGCCTGTGTGCAGGCCTCTTTCCAGGCGGATCAGTGGTGGTGTTCGAACTCCAGCAGGAAGTTGCGGGCAACCTCGCCTTCCAGCGCGGTCATGTGGTGTTCGGCGTCGCACATGTGTTCGTGCATTAGCCGGCGTACGGCAGGCTCGTCGCTGGCGCGCAGGGCGGTCAGCAATTGCTTGTGGTAGGCGATGTTGGCAGCGGCGAACTGCTGGCGCTTGGGCAGGTAGGCCTTTTTCAGCACCACCAGGTCGCGCAGCAGGTCGTTGAGGAACACCGCCATGAAACGCAGCAACGGGTTGGGGCAGCGGTCGGCCAGCAGGGTGTGGAATTCCAGCTCCGCCAGGCGCTGTTCGCGCTGGCCTTCCTCGCTGTCTTCCGGTGCGCTGCAGAAATCGATGTTGGCCTGCAGCGCGGCGTAGTCGGCTTCGCTCAGCTTGCCCATTACCGATACCGCCAGCTCCACCTCGATGACCTTGCGCAACTGGTACACCTGTTCGCCGTCCAGGTGCTGGAAGTGCAGGTAGTTGCGCAGCGCGCGGCTGGCAGGTTCGGTGCCCACTTCATTGAGGTAGGCGCCGCCGCTCGGGCCTGTGCGGGTGCTGACCAGGCCCTCGACCTCCAGGGCCTTGAGCGCTTCGCGGGCGGTTCCCTTGGAGCACTCGAAATGCTCCATCAACTCACGCTCGGTGGGCAGGCGGTCGCCGGGGTGCAGCGCTTCGGTGACGATCGAGCGCTTGACCGATTCGACGATCACATCGGACAGCTTCTGGCGCTTGCGTTTGGGTTTGAGCATTTCGCTATTTTTCATATTTATGCGGATAAATAGGATTTAGCGAGTTTTGCCGGGGTGGGTCAATGCTGGTGGCGGGGGAGGGGTCGCAAATGGTGCGAAAGGGTCGGGGAGGGATAAGTGATGTTGGGATTCACCGCACAACCTGTGGGAGCGGGTTTACCCGCGAATGCTGCAGTGAAGCTACCGACGCATTCGCGGGTGAACCCGCTCCCACAGGGTACTTGTTCAGTTCTGGCGGCCTGGGCCCTGTTGCAGGTGCGCCTGGCTGCAATACCACTCGGTGCCCTGCTGCAGCGCCCGGTCATTGGGCAGGTGCACGCCGCAATGGGCGCAGCGCACCATCTTCAGCGGCGCATCCAGCTTGGCCTCGGGGTGCGACTGTTGGCTGGCTTTGAACTTGCGCCACAGCCAGAACGCGGCGGCGATCAGGGCGATCCAGAAAAGTAGGCGAACCATGGTGTCCAGCTTGTCGGTTGAAGAAGCCGACAGTCTAGGACGCGGCCAATAAAAAAGGGAGGCCCAAGGCCTCCCTTTCATGTACCGCTGCGTATCAGTCGAACAGACCAAAGGTCATGTAGCTGAACCAGGAGCGGTCTTTCTCGGCTTCCTTCGGCCCTTCCGGCACGATCGGGTCACCGTTTTCGTCAGTTGGCAGCAACTCACGTGGCATCTCGTCACGTGCGTCCTGGAACTGCTTGACCACGTCCTGGTTGGCGCGGGTTTCACCCGGCGGCAGCGGGGTTTCGGTTTCGATCAGGCCCAAGGTCGCCTTGGACAGCCAGCCGCGGCCGTCAGACTCGGTCTGCTTTGGCTGGAACTCGCCATCTGCCAGGCTCGGGTGGTCCGGGTAGTTGAGCTTGAGGGTTTCCAGGCTGGTGGCGGCCAGTTCGTCCAGGTGCATCTTCTGGTACGCCTCGACCATCACCGCCAGGCCGTCGCCGACCGATGGGGTTTCCTGGAAGTTCTCCACCACGTAGCGGCCACGGTTGGCGGCGGCTACATAGGCCTGGCGGCTCAGGTAGTAGTCGGCCACGTGGATTTCGTACGAGGCCAGCAGGTTGCGCAGGTAGATCATGCGCTGCTTGGCGTCGGGCGCGTAGCGGCTGTTGGGGAAGCGGCTGGTCAGCTGGGCGAACTCGTTGTACGAGTCGCGGGCAGCACCCGGGTCACGCTTGGTCATGTCCAGCGGCAGGAAGCGCGCCACCAGGCCACGGTCCTGGTCGAACGAGGTCAGGCCCTTGAGGTAGTAGGCGTAGTCGACGTTCGGGTGCTGCGGGTGCAGGCGGATGAAGCGCTCGGCAGCCGACTTGGCAGCCTCGGGCTCGGAGTTCTTGTAGTTGGCGTAGATCAGCTCGAGCTGCGCCTGGTCGGCATAGCGGCCGAACGGGTAGCGCGACTCCAGGGCCTTGAGCTTGTTCACGGCGCTGGTGTAGCTGGAGTTGTCCAGGTCAGCTTGCGCCTGCTGATACAGCTCGGCCTCGCTGAGGTTCTCGTCAATCACTTCTTTATTGGAGGAACAGGCCGCGGTGAGCCCGAGGATGGCGATCAGCAGCAGGTGTTTCACTTGCATGGCGGCTTGCGTCCCTTTGACGGCCGCTGTCTTGGGCGGTGCCGTCCTGTTATGATGAGCGCCCCGGCCAACCCCGGGACAAAAGAAGTCGTATTTAACCACAAGCTCGCAGCCGAAACCAAAGGCTGTGCGCCCGCCGAATCGAGCATGTCCGAGATCATTCAACTTAGCGCAGAGGTCCCGTCCGAACTGGGCGGTCAACGCCTCGACCAGGTCGCCGCCCAATTGTTCGCCGAGTACTCGCGTTCCCGGCTGACTTCGTGGATCAAAGAAGGCCGCCTGACGGTCGATGGTGCCGTGGTGCGCCCTCGAGACCTCGTCTATGGTGGCTCGCAACTTGTCCTGGAGGCCGAGCAAGAGGCCCAGGGCGAGTGGGTCGCCGAAGATATCGAGCTGGATATCGTCTACGAAGACGACCATATCATGGTGATCAACAAGCCTGCCGGGCTGGTTGTGCACCCGGCCGCCGGGCATGCCAGCGGGACTTTGCTCAATGCACTGCTGCACCACGTGCCTGACATCGTCAACGTACCGCGCGCCGGTATCGTCCACCGCCTGGACAAGGACACCACCGGCCTGATGGTGGTGGCCAAGACCTTGCAGGCGCAGACCCGGCTGGTCGAGCAGATGCAGGCGCGCAAGGTCAGCCGCATCTACGAGTGCATCGTGATTGGCGTGGTCACTGCCGGCGGCAAGATCGATGCCCCGATCGGCCGCCACGGCGGCATGCGCCAGCGCATGGCGGTCACCGACGGCGGCAAGCCGGCGGTCAGCCACTACCGTGTGCTCAAGCGCTTCCGCTCGCACACCCACGTGCGGGTCAAGCTGGAAACCGGCCGTACCCACCAGATTCGCGTGCACATGGCTCACGTTGGCTTCCCGTTGGTCGGCGACCAGACCTACGGCGGGCGCTTCCGCATTCCGCCGGCAGCCAGCCCGACCATGGTCGAGGCGGTGAAAACCTTCCCGCGCCAGGCACTGCATGCGCGCTTCCTGGCATTGGCCCACCCGATTACCGGTGAAGTCATGAAATGGGAATCGCCGCTGCCGGATGACTTCGTCTGGTTGCTGTCGCTGCTGAACCAGGACCGCGAGAGCTTTGTCGGATGAGTGGCCTGACGCAGTCGCTGCTGTTCCCCGACTGGCCGGCCCCGGCCTCGGTGCGCGCCTGTGTCACCACCCGCCAGGGCGGCATCAGCCTGCCGCCCTATGAAACCTTCAACCTTGGCGACCATGTAGGGGACGACCCTGCCGCGGTGGCCGAGAACCGTCGTCGCCTGAGCGACGAATTCGCCATCCAGCCGGCCTGGCTCAAGCAGGTGCATGGGCTGGTGGTGGCGGATGCCGACCCGGCCGTGGTGGCCGAGGCCGACGCCAGCTGGACCGACCAGCCTGGCATTGCCTGCACCGTGATGACTGCCGATTGCCTGCCTGCGCTGTTCTGCGACCGGGCCGGTACCCGCGTGGCCGCGGCGCATGCTGGCTGGCGCGGGCTTGCCGGTGGTGTGCTGGAGGCCACCTTGGATCGCCTGGCACTGCCGCCCGAAGAGGTGCTGGTGTGGTTGGGGCCGGCGATTGGCCCGCAGGCGTTCGAAGTGGGGCTGGAGGTGCGTGATGCCTTTACGGCTGTGCACCCGGAAGCGGCCAGGGCCTTTGTCGATGGTGCCCGGCCGGGCAAGTTGATGGCCGACATCTATGAGCTGGCGCGTATTCGTTTGGCGGCGCGTGGGGTGACTGCCGTTCATGGCGGTGGCTTGTGCACGGTCAGCGATGAGCGGTTCTTCTCCTATCGCCGTACCCCGCAGGGTGGGCGCTTTGCTTCCCTGGTGTGGCTGGAGCCGCGCTAGCCTGCACCGGCCTCTTCGCGGGTGAACCCGCTCCCACAGGATAATCACAGACCCTGAGAGCGGAGCAGTACTTGTGGGAGCGGGTTTACCCGCGAATGGCCCAGCACTAATCCAGCAGGTTGACCCCGGTCAACCCCGCTACGCTTGAATCTTCCAGAATCAGCCTTATCTATAAGGTCATCTCAGGCAGGTTTCTTCATAAACAGGCGCTGTCCATCGCTCCGACCTGCCCTTTAAAGGAAGGTACCCCATGCGAATAGACCGTTTGACCAGCAAGCTGCAGCTTGCAATATCCGATGCCCAATCCCTGGCCGTTGGCATGGACCACCCTGCCATCGAGCCCGTGCACCTGTTGCAGGCACTGCTCGAGCAGCAGGGCGGTTCGATCAAGCCGCTGCTGATGCAGGTAGGCTTCGACATCAACAGCCTGCGCCAGGCGCTGGTGAAAGAACTCGACCAGCTGCCGAAAATCCAGAACCCCACCGGCGACGTGAACATGTCGCAGGACCTGGCGCGCCTGCTCAACCAGGCCGACCGCCTGGCCCAGCAGAAGGGCGACCAGTTCATTTCCAGCGAGCTGGTGCTGCTGGCCGCCATGGACGAGAACAGCAAGCTAGGCAAGCTGTTGTTGAGCCAGGGCGTGACCAAGAAGGCCCTGGAAAATGCCATCAACAACCTGCGCGGCGGCGCGGCCGTCAACGACGCCAACGCCGAGGAATCGCGCCAGGCGCTGGACAAGTACACCGTCGACCTGACCAAGCGTGCCGAAGAAGGCAAGCTGGACCCGGTGATCGGCCGTGACGACGAAATCCGCCGTACCGTGCAGGTACTGCAACGCCGTACCAAGAACAACCCGGTGCTGATCGGTGAGCCTGGCGTAGGCAAGACCGCCATCGCCGAAGGCCTGGCCCAGCGCATCATCAATGGTGAAGTGCCCGACGGCCTCAAGGGCAAACGCCTGCTGGCGCTGGACATGGGCGCGCTGATTGCCGGTGCCAAGTACCGCGGCGAGTTCGAAGAGCGCCTCAAAGGCCTGCTGAACGAGCTGTCCAAGCAGGAAGGCCAGATCATCCTGTTCATCGATGAACTGCACACCATGGTCGGCGCCGGCAAAGGCGAGGGCGCCATGGATGCCGGCAACATGCTCAAGCCGGCCCTGGCCCGTGGCGAGCTGCACTGCGTTGGCGCGACCACGCTGAACGAGTACCGCCAGTTCATCGAGAAGGACGCGGCCCTGGAGCGCCGCTTCCAGAAGGTGCTGGTCGAGGAGCCGAGCGAGGAAGACACCATCGCCATCCTGCGTGGCCTGAAGGAGCGCTATGAAGTGCACCACAAGGTGGCCATCACCGACGGCGCCATCATTGCTGCGGCCAAGCTCAGCCACCGCTACATCACCGACCGTCAGTTGCCGGACAAGGCCATCGACCTGATCGACGAAGCGGCCAGCCGCATTCGCATGGAGATCGACTCCAAGCCAGAAGTGCTCGACCGCCTCGACCGTCGCCTGATCCAGCTGAAGGTGGAATCGCAGGCGCTGAAGAAGGAAGAAGACGAAGCGGCGAAAAAACGCCTGGAGAAGCTGACCGAGGAGATCGACCGGCTGGAGCGTGAGTACGCCGACCTGGAAGAAATCTGGGCCTCCGAGAAGGCTGAGGTGCAGGGCTCGGCGCAGATCCAGCAAAAGATCGAGCAGGCCCGCCAGGAGCTGGAGACCGCCCGTCGCAAAGGCGACCTGAGCCGCATGGCCGAGCTGCAGTACGGGGTGATCCCGGACCTGGAGCGCAGCCTGCAGATGGTCGACCAGCACGGCAAGACCGAAAACCAGTTGCTGCGCAACAAGGTCACCGAGGAAGAAATTGCCGAAGTGGTGTCGAAGTGGACCGGTATCCCGGTGGCCAAGATGCTCGAAGGCGAGCGTGAAAAGCTGCTGAAGATGGAAGAGCTGCTGCACCAGCGCGTGATCGGCCAGGGCGAGGCGGTAACCGCGGTGGCCAACGCAGTGCGCCGTTCGCGTGCCGGGCTGTCCGACCCGAACCGGCCGAGTGGCTCGTTCCTGTTCCTTGGCCCGACCGGGGTGGGCAAGACCGAGCTGTGCAAGGCGCTGGCCGAGTTCCTGTTCGACACCGAAGAGGCGATGGTGCGCATCGACATGTCCGAGTTCATGGAGAAGCACTCCGTGGCTCGCCTGATCGGTGCCCCACCAGGCTATGTAGGGTATGAAGAGGGCGGTTACCTGACCGAGGCGGTACGGCGCAAGCCATACTCGGTGGTGCTGCTGGACGAGGTGGAGAAGGCCCACCCGGATGTGTTCAACGTGCTGCTGCAGGTGCTGGAAGACGGCCGCCTGACCGACAGCCACGGGCGCACCGTGGACTTCCGCAACACCGTGATCGTGATGACCTCCAACCTGGGCTCGGCGCAGATCCAGGAATTGGTGGGTGACCGCGAGGCACAGCGTGCGGCGGTGATGGATGCGGTGGGTTCGCACTTCCGTCCGGAGTTCATCAACCGTATCGACGAAGTGGTGGTGTTCGAGCCACTGGGCCGCGAGCAGATTGCCGGCATTACCGAAATCCAGCTGGGCCGCCTGCGCAGCCGCCTGCTGGAGCGCGAACTGTCGCTTAGCCTGAGCCCGGAGGCGTTGGACAAGCTGATTGCCGTGGGTTACGACCCGGTGTATGGCGCACGGCCGCTGAAGCGGGCGATCCAGCGCTGGATCGAAAACCCGTTGGCGCAGTTGATCCTGGCAGGCAAGTTCATGCCGGGGACGGCGATTACCGCCAAGGTGGAAGGCGACGAAATCGTCTTCGGCTGATCTGTTTCACCATGAGCCCCGCATCTGCGGGGCTTTTTTTGCCTGTGCAGTACCTGTGGGAGCGGGTTTACCCGCGAAGAGGCCGGTACAGCCCCAGCAAATCCGGGCCTTTCCGGCTTCCTGGATAACTAGCTGAAATTTTTGAAATTTTTGCTTGCATCTAAAAACGAGTGCCCCTAATATACGCCGCGTTGTCAGGCACTAAGCGAATCACCAGCAACATCGGTGACCGCAAAACAACTTACAAATCAGTAAGTTGAATGAAAAAAAGTGGTTGACAAGCAAAACGAAGAATGTAGAATAGCCGGCCTCAGCAGCGACAACGCGAAAGCGGGTAGCCAAAGAGACCGAAGCTAACACAAGCTTCGAAGCTGTAAAGATGTACCGAAGTTCAGTTCCGCGATAGCTCAGTCGGTAGAGCAAATGACTGTTAATCATTGGGTCCCTGGTTCGAGTCCAGGTCGCGGAGCCAATCTCGGGGTGTAGCGCAGTCCGGTAGCGCGCCTGCTTTGGGAGCAGGATGTCAGGAGTTCGAATCCCCTCACCCCGACCATTTTCCGGGTCGTTAGCTCAGTTGGTAGAGCAGTTGGCTTTTAACCAATTGGTCGTAGGTTCGAATCCTACACGACCCACCATGTAAAAAGGGCATCTCAAGCGAGATGCCCTTTTTCTTTAAGTATCACGGGGTGTAGCGCAGTCCGGTAGCGCGCCTGCTTTGGGAGCAGGATGTCAGGAGTTCGAATCCCCTCACCCCGACCATTTCCGGGTCGTTAGCTCAGTTGGTAGAGCAGTTGGCTTTTAACCAATTGGTCGTAGGTTCGAATCCTACACGACCCACCATGAAAAAAAGGGCATCTCGCATGAGATGCCCTTTTTTTTGCCAGAATTTTGGGCCTGCGTTGCAGGCCATCGCGACACAAGGCCGCTCCTACAGCAAGCAGATATTGCGCGGTCTTTTGTAGGAGCGGCCTTGTGTCGCGAAAGGGGCGCAAAGCGCCCCCAGCAATCTTCAGTGTCAGTGCAACTTCAACCTAGGTTCGGTACCCCGGCCAATCTTGCTACCCAGCATCATCAACGCCGTACGGAAGAACCCGTACAACGCCATCTGGTGCATCCGGTACAGCGACACGTAGAACATCCGCGCCAGCCAGCCCTCCAGCTTCACGCTGCCCATCAGGTTACCCATCAGGTTGCCCACCGCCGAGAAGCGCGACAGCGACACCAGCGAACCGTAGTCCTTGTACTCATAGGTCGGCAGCGCCTTGTTCTCCAGCCGCGCCTTCAAGCTCTGCGCCAGCATCGAAGCCTGCTGGTGCGCCGCCTGGGCACGTGGCGGTACGTTGCGGTCGCTACCCGGTTGCGGGCAGGCGGCGCAGTCACCGAAGGCAAAGATATTGTCGTCGCGCGTGGTCTGCAGGGTAGGGCGCACCACCAGCTGGTTGATGCGGTTGGTTTCCAGGCCATCGATGTCCTTGAGGAAACCCGGCGCACGGATACCGGCCGCCCACACCTTCAGGCTGGCCTGGATCACTTCACCGTCCTTGGTTTTCAGGCCATCCTCGGTCACTTCACTGACGGCAGCGTTGGTCATCACCTTCACCCCGAGCTTTTCCAGGGTCTTGTGCACCGGCACGCTGATGCGCTCTGGCAGCGCCGGCAACACGCGCGGGCCCGCCTCGATAATGGTGATGTGCATGTCCTTGGGCTGGATGCGGTCCAGGCCATAGGCCGCCAGTTCGTGGGCAGCGTGATGCAGCTCGGCGGCCAGTTCCACACCGGTGGCACCGGCGCCGACGATGGCCACGCTGATCTTCTCGCTCGCCACGTCACCGGCATGGGCACGCAGGTAGTGGTTGAGCAACTGCTGGTGGAAGCGCTCGGCCTGCTTGCGGGTGTCGAGGAACAGGCAGTGCTGCGCCGCGCCCAGGGTGCCGAAGTCGTTGGTGTTGGAACCCACGGCAATGACCAGGGTGTCGTAGCCCAGGGTGCGCGCAGGCAGCAGCTCGCGGCCCTCTTCGTCGAGGGTGGCGGCCAGTTGAATCTGTTTGCCTTCACGGTCCAGGCCGCTCATGCGCCCCAGCTGGAAGTTGAAGTGGTTCCACTTGGCCTGGGCCACGTAGTTCAGTTCGTCTTCCGAGGAGTTCAGCGAGCCGGCGGCCACTTCGTGCAGCAGGGGCTTCCAGATGTGCGTGAGGTTGGCGTCGACCAGGGTGATCTCGGCCTGCTTGCGCTTGCCCAGGCTTTTACCCAGGCGGGTCGCCAGTTCCAGGCCGCCGGCGCCGCCGCCGACAATCACGATGCGATGAGTCATGGGGATATCTCATAAGGTTTACGGAATTCGTGGCCCCGGGGGCCGGCCGCAAACTGCACGAGGGGAGGGCGAGCGCGAAGCAGCTCATAGCACCAGTCCACTGAGCAGGCGGCTGATGAGACCCAACCCGATGGTCACGGCCACCACCAGCACAAGGAGCAGCCACGGCCGGAAGGGCCTGCGCTCGACTTGGTGCTGGGGGGCTCGCAGATACTCATCGACACGACGCTGATCTTCCGGATTCAGGCGGCTGGTCATGGTAGGGCCTCGTCAGGTAGACGTTTGTGACTGCGTAAACGCTACAGCGTTCACGCAAGCGCTTGAAACAAATGATAATGCTTTCTATCTCTGGCGCCGAGTGTACGCCATCGCAAACATTCGCTGCACTGGATCAAAGACTGATGCCCACGTCGAACACAATGCTCCGGCCCAGGTTGCCGCGCAGGAAGTCCGGCGCGTCGGGGTGGGCGAACAGCACCCGGGCAAAGGTCGGCCCGACCAGCGAAAGCGAGCGCCAACCCTGGCGCAGGTATTCGGTGGGCGGCGGGAAGTGGGTGTTGAGGTCGAGCACTTCGCGCTTGAGGCTGGCGAAGGCAATGATGTCCAGCTCGTTCAGCTCCAGCCCGCGTTCCCGGTAGTTGTGCGCCTTCTTGCGCAAGGTCGGCGCCAGCCGCCCCAGCAGCTCGGTGGCACTGATGCGCCGCGGGCGCGCCTCGCGGCGTACAAGCTGCGCCAGGGAGAATGCACTACGCCGGCGCTGCAGTTCTTCGCGCCATTCATCGTTTAGCCGGCGGCCCTCGTCGAGCACGAAAAACACCTCGAACGCCGCGTCGCGGAACAGTACGTCTGGCGGTTCTTGCCCGGCCGGTGTGAAGTCCTCGCTGCGGTAGGGGATGTTCAGCCCCTGCAACAGGCGTTGGCACACCCAACGCTCCCGCTCCCACTTGCGGGCGTTGGAGAGAAAGGCATTGGCTTGTTCCGCCTGGATGGTAAGCAGGCGCAGGTAGTCTGAGTCATCCATGCAGACAAGCTTAGCCGCTAATCGATGACGATAAGATGCTGTTTGTGCGCAGGAATCAGCCCGGTACCGGCGCACGGTTGCGCTACCCCTGCCAGATGAAACCGAGAATGGGTGTAGACTCGGCTTTATCCACATGGCTGCAAGGGGCATTCGTCAGGTGATCAGCGCGCAGGTGTTGTCCGGCACCACCCTTACGCTTGGCTGGCTGGGATATGTGCCGTTGCTGATCTGGGCGGTCAGCCAGGTGCGCTGGGTTGAGCTGTTCACTGACCGGCGCCGCCAGCATCTGCTGTTTGGCACGGTGTTCTGCCTGTTTGCCTTGTGGTTGGTGCGGCGCGATTTCGATACCGGTGTGTCGTACCACTTCATAGGCATGACGGCGGTCACGCTGTTGCTGGACTGGCCACTGGCGGTGCTTGGCGGGTTCATGGCCCAGCTCGGTTTGCTGGTGCTGGGGCGTCAGGACCTGGCGGCGCTTGGGGTGAATGGCTTGTTGCTGGTTGGCCTGCCGGTGCTGATCGCCGAGGCGTGCGCGATAGGGGTCGAGCGTGCCCAGCCGCGGAACCTGTTTGTGTATATCTTCTGTTCAGGGTTCTTCCCGGCGGCACTGACCGTGCTGGCCTGCCTGTTGGCTGCGCTGGGGCTGTTGTGGCTGGACGGGCGCTTCGCCATGCCGGAATGGCTCAGCGATTTTGTCGGCTACCTGTGGCTGATGATGTTCCCCGAAGCGTTCATCAACGGCACGGTGATCAGCGCGCTGGTGGTGTTTTGCCCGGAGTGGCTGGAAACCTTCAACCGGACGCGGTATCTGCAGGCGCCGTGGAAGGAGGATGATCGTTGATTCTCTGGTGGCTGTACTGGCCCTTTCGCGGGTGAACCCGCTCCCACAGGTATTGCAACAGCCTTAAGAACAGCGAGGTCCTTGTGGGAGCGGGTTCACCCGCGAAAGGGCCCCTGAAGGACAACTTGGCTATCGGATCAATGCCGCGGCTCCAGGTCCCCCGAGTACAGCTCATCCTCGGACTCTTCCGCCCCCGGAATCTTGTGCTCCTCCGCCGCCCAGGCGCCCAGGTCGATCAGCTTGCAACGGTCCGAACAGAACGGCCGGAACGGGCTTTTCTCGTTCCATTCCACAGGTGCGCCACAGGTCGGGCAATCGACGGTCAATGGCTGGCTCATGGCTGGCCTCCTCGTAAAGTCAGGTAAAAGTGGTGCAGGCGGTCAATCTGCTGATGCAGCGCGGCCAGGTCGCCGTCATTGACCACCACATCATCGGCATGGCGCAGGCGCTCCTCGCGGGCCAGCTGGGCCTTGAGAATGGCCTGCACCTGCTCGGCGCTGGTGTTGTCACGCGCCAGGGTACGCGCCACCTGCAGCTCCTGCGGCGCATCGATCACCAGCACCCGCTGGGTCTTCTGGTACTGGCCCGACTCGATCAGCAGCGGCGACACATACACCGCATACGGCGACTCCGCCTTGGCCAGGTAGCTGAAAATCTCCTGTCCGATCAGCGGGTGCAGCAATTGCTCCAGCCATTTGCGCTGCGCCGGGTCGGCGAATATCAGCTGGCGCAGTGCCGAACGATCGAGTTGGCCGTCCGCCTGCAGCACGCCGGTGCCGAAGCGCTCGACGATGCTGGCCAGGGCGGGTCGGCCAGGCTCGACAACCCAACGCGCCGCCTGGTCGGCATCGACCAGATGCACGCCAAGCTCGACGAAACGCTCGGCAGCGGCGCTCTTGCCGCTACCAATGCCGCCGGTCAGGCCGAGAATCCAGGGGGTAAAGGCCGCAGTGGTCATCAGAATCCAAGCAGGTTTGTGTATGAGGCGTATATTTCATCACCCCAGAGCACGGCAATCCACCCCGCAATCGCCAGATAGGGGCCAAACGGGATCGCCGTGCCCATGGCATGGCGGCGCAAGCGCAACAGGCACAGCCCAGCCAGCGCCCCGACCACCGACGACAGCAGCAGGGTCAACGGCAACACCTGCCAGCCACCCCAGGCCCCGATCAGCGCCATCAGCTTGAAGTCGCCATAGCCCATGCCCTCCTTGCCGGTAACCAGCTTGAACACCCAGTACACCGTCCACAGGCTGAGGTACCCGGCCACCGCGCCCCACAACGCACTGGTCAGCGGGACGTAGAGGCCGAAGGCGTTGACGATCAGCCCCAGCCACAGCATCGGCAACACCAGCGCATCCGGAAGCAACTGGTGCTCGGCATCGATCAGGCTCAGGGCCAGCAGGCACCAGGTCAGCGGCAGCGCCAGCAAGGCCTCGGGCGAAGCACCAAAGCGCCAGGCCACCACCAGCGACAGCAGCGCGCTGGCTAACTCCACCAATGGGTAGCGCGGGCTGATGCGGGTTTTGCAGGCTGAACAACGCCCGCGCAGGACCAGGTAGCTGATGACCGGAATGTTCTCCCATGCGCGAATCCGATGCGCACAATGCGGGCAGCGCGAGGCGGGTAGCCACAGGTCGAAACGCTCGTGCGGCGTGATCGGCAACTCCAGCATTTCCTGCGCCTCACGCTGCCATTGCCGCTCCAGCATGATCGGCAGGCGGTACACCAGCACATTGAGAAAACTGCCCACCAGCAGGCCGAGCACCGTGGCCAGGGTGAGAAAGTACGCCGGCTGCTCAGCCAGCAAAGTCCATAAAGTCATGTTCAGATCAAGCTACCCAACTGGAAGATCGGCAGGTACATCGCCACCACCAGGCCGCCCACCAGCAAGCCCAGGACCAGCACGATGGCCGGCTCCAGCAGGCTGGTCAACTGGTCCAGCGCCTGGCTGACCTGTTCCTCGTAATGGCTGGCGGCTTTTTCCAGCATCTGGTCCAGCGTGCCGCTGGACTCCCCGATGGCCGTCAGTTGCACCAGCAGCGGCGGAAACAGCGGCTCAGCGGCCATCGCCTGGTGCAGCCCCTGCCCATTGGCCATGCCCTGGCGCAGCCGCAACACCGCCTGTTCATGCAGGTCGCCACCACTGACCCTGGCCACCGTGCCCAGCGCATCCAGCAACGGCACCCCGGCGGAGTAGGACGTTGCCAGGCTGCGCGCAAAGCGCGCCAGCGCCGCCTGCCCCAGCAGCGTGCCGAACACCGGCAAACCCAGCACTCGGCGAGATATCCACAGGCGTGCTGGCGCGTGCTGCCGGTAGAGCTGGCGCATGGCAACACCCAGCACCACACCCATCACCAGCAACAGCGGCGCAAAGCGGCTCAGCCCTGTGGACAAGTCGATCACCCATTGGGTAAATGCCGGCAACGCCACGCCCATGCCAGAGAACATGCTCTCGAATTTCGGAATCACTTCCAGCAACAAGATCGCCGACACCCCCAGCCCCGTCAGCAACAGCAGCAGCGGGTAGATCATCGCCTTGCGCACCTTCTTGTGCAGCACCCGACGCTGCTCTAGCATGCCCGCCAGCTGTTCCAGCTGCCGGTCGAGCGTGCCGGACTGCTCACCCACCCGCACCAGGTTGCAGTACAGCGCATCGAACCAGCCCGGGTGGCGCTGCAACGCATCCGCCAGCCCCAGGCCCGAGGCCACATCCTGTTTCAATCTATCCAGCAATGCCGCCTGCGCCGCATCACAGCCACTGCGCCCCATCACCTCGAACGCCTGCAGCAGCGGCACCCCGGCCTTGAGCAAGGTCGCCAGTTGCCGGCTGAACCCCGCCGGGTCGGCCTTTGCCCGCCGTTTCGGCAAACTGAATGTCAGCCCACCGGCAGGCCGCAAACTGGCGACCTTGATGCCCTGGCGGATAAGCCCGGCACGCACATAGGCCGGGCTGCGCCCGGACGCTTGCCCGCTGACCGGCGCGCCGTTGGCGTCGGTGCCGTGCCAGGTGTAGAGGAGTGTGGATTGGGTCATGCAAAGGTCCTTTTTCTGCCCGTGCGACAAGCCTGGAAACAGCTTGCCGCGCCCATGCAAGGGCGTGCGTCCGAGATGCTCACTAGAGTAGTTCAGCGAAGACGACGCCCGAGCGGGCAGGGGTGACAAAAGGTGTCTGTTCAGGCCTACTGCGCCGCTGCCAGCCGGGGTCGAGCCTGACCTCAACGAGTACGCGTATCAAAAAGGAAAACGTTCATGAAAGGGCAACGCGGTATCACCCTGATCGAACTGATGATCGTCGTCGCGATCATCGGCATTCTGGCGACCATCGCCTTACCGATGTACACCAACCACCAGTCACGCTCCAAGGCCGCGGCCGGGTTGCTGGAGATCAGCGCGCTGAAGACGGCGATGGACCTGCGGTTGAATGATGGGAAGGATGTTGCGGATGTGGCCGGGCTGGGTGGCCAGCCGGCGACGGCGCACTGTGCGATCACGGCTAGCGGCAAGGCGGCGGATGGCACCGGGAGCATCGTGTGCACGCTGGTGGATGCGCCGGCTACTGTGCTCGGCAAGGCACTGACCCTGACGCGTTCGGCTACCGGGTGGGCTTGCACGACCAACATCGAGGAAGACCTGGCGCCGAAGGGGTGCAAGGCGCCTTGAGGGTGGGGCAATAAACTAGCGGAAACAGGGGTTTGCGTAACGGGTGCGAGCAGTGGTACGTTGCGCTACACGCCGGTGTAGCTCAGTCGGTAGAGCAGCGCACTCGTAACGCGAAGGTCGCAGGTTCGATTCCTGTCTCCGGCACCACATCCAGCTCCACTGCATTCCGCTGAATGCTTTGGAAGCCCTCTAAACCGGCCTTCTGGCCGGTTTTTCGTTTCCACGACCCTCCGTCGGGAACCAGCAAAATCCCCAATAACCGGGGGTATTTTTGGGGTACAGCGTCTTTCCTGAATGGAGAACGTACCCCTATGCCACGGCTAGCCACTCCGCTCAGCGACCTCAAATGCCGCACGGCCAAACCGCGTGATCGCGCCTATAAACTGTTCGACGGCGGGGGCATGTACCTGTACGTCACGCCCTGTGGCTCGAAGACTTGGCGGCTGCGGTATTTCAAACCCAACGGCAAGGAAGGCACGCTGATCATCGGCAAGTACCCCATCGTTTCGTTGGCCGTCGCGAGGATCAAGCGAGATGAGGCTAAGGCTTTGTTGCTCGACAACCTTGATCCGATGGAAGAAAAGCAGAAGGCCAAGATCGCTGCCCAGCGGGCGAGTCTTCTCTTCGAAACTGTCGCCTTGGAGTGGCACGTCGAAATGTCCCGGCGCTGGACCGAGGGCCACGCCAAGACGGTGCTGAGCAGGTTGCGCACCCATGTGTTTCCAATAATTGGCCAGCGGCCTATTGCTGAACTCGACACCCATGATCTCCTTGAGGTCACCCAGCGGATCAAGGATCGCGGCACCATGGATGTAGCCCTGCGTGTGCAGAACTATCTATCCACGATCATGCGGGGCGCGAAGCGGGCGCGGCAGATCACTCAAAACCCGGCGCTCGATCTGGCCGGCTCGATTCAAGCGCCGCGCACCGTGCACCGTCCTGCACTTTCGCTGAACCGCCTTCCTGAACTGTTGGATCGAATCGACAACTACACCGGTCGCGAGCTAACCCGGCTCGCAGTGCTGCTGACGCTGCATGTGTTCGTGCGCTCCAGTGAACTGCGCTTCGCTCGGTGGGATGAATTCGACCTGCAACGGGCGATGTGGGAGATCCCTGATACCCGTAAGCCGATTGAAGGCGTCCGCTATTCCACACGCGGAACCAAGATGAGTGGGGACATTCAGATAGTGCCGCTGTCGCCTCAAGTCATCGAAATCCTTGAACGGCTGCGCAGCTTGAATCGCTTCTCTGAACTTGTATTGCCCGGTGATCATAGGTACTGGAAACCCTTGTCGGAGAATACGGTTAACCAGGTGCTGCGCAATATGGGCTACGACACTACCAAGGACGTGTGCGGGCATGGTTTCCGGACCATGGCTTGTAGTGCCTTGCTCGAATCGGGGCTGTGGACGGATGCGGCGATTGAGCGGCAGATGAGCCATCAGGAGCGTAACCGCGTGCGCGCTGCTTACATCCACAAGGCCCAATTTCTGGAGCAACGTCGGTTGATCATGGCGTGGTGGAGTAACTACATCGATGCCAACAGATCGGGCCATATCACTCCGCATGAGTTTGCCCATCCGGTAGGCGACAACGTCACCGCCTTGCCAAATGGTCATGGCGCATTCAATCGCGGGTGAGCCTGCAAGATCGGTGCTGGCTGCTCTTTTACGCGGGTCCATCCAAACAGGGCTGCAAAGCCGCCCTGTTTGGATGGACCTCACTTTGAAGAACCACAAGCCACGACGTTGTCCGGGATTTACCACTCAATTCCACCGGTGGATAACCGCTTTTCACGTCCCAAGTAGCGCTCAATTTCGACCCTTGACCGAGTTTATCCACAGGCGTAGAACTGGCCGTGCAAGCGCTGTCGATGACAGCACCCCAGGTGACCCGAACCTTAAAGGTCACGCCGCTCTCGCGGTGGTTCTCCCCAAGGGCGATTCGCATCCGGCAGCTCGCCCGGTCACTACCCATGTGATGGATGCTCTTACACATATAGCGCTCGTGCGCCAGATACTCCGTACCTCGCTGCCCTGCAGCAACCTATCCGCTTGGCCGAAGATTGGCCGAAGATTGCGCCAACCTGTGCCCGTCTCTTTCTCTGGAAAGAGACGGGCACTTCTAACACTGCTGCAGCCCTGATCGCACATGGCTTTGCGGCATTCTCCCTCGTGACAATCGGCGTGACAAACGCCGATGTCACCAGCAACAGCCATGTAGATGATGGTGCCGCAGACCAAGGAATGGACTGCACCTGACTGACAGTCAGGTATGCCCCGGTCATCGCATTGCTGCTTGCACTTGGCTCAGGATCTTCAGGCGCTGGCCTCGTCAGCCAATGCTGCCTCCACCCGCCCACCGGTTACGGTGCTCAGGAGGCCAGATCGTGAGATGCCCTTGCTCTTGGTCGTAAAGAGTCGCCAGTCCCGCGCTAGAGGACATCCCCACAGGTCGCAGGGGCCTTGATCCCTGATAACACTCAGCATTCTTGGCGGGATGACGTGGGGCCGCTTGGTAGTTCGACAGAAGCGAATATAGAAATAATTTTGCCTTTTCAGGCAAAATTATTTCTATTCTATGCGTCGCTGAGATTTTTTCTAGGTTTGGAGCCTGATAATTTATCCTGATTTTTCTCCATGGTATCGAGAAATAGTTTGCGGAGTTAACTAGTGAAAACTTGTAAATTGTTGCGTAACATCATAACGGCTATGTAGCATCTTGAGGTCTGTTATTATGTGCGGTGGCTCTCCATGCAGACAGGTCTGAGTATATTTTACTCTGCCTGTACTCTTCATCTTCAATTCCTACGCGTAAGGCGGACTCAACTCTTGAATTGTCTACCTTGCTGAGAGAGCCTATTTCTTTCATGAGTCCCCCTACTAAAATGGAAACTGCGTCATGTCCTCTTACATAATTCCAGTCGTGAGTTGAGGGGAGGGCTGAGATCATATTGTTAAGATCCTCCGCAGTGTCAGCGACGCCCCGAGATAAACAGAAATCGATTACCTCATCAAAGTTGTAGTCCCATGTTGTTGAAAGTATAAAATTTTGAGGCTTTAAGCACTTAAGTGCAACGTCCCGATTAAGAACGTTGGCGGCCCTGATCTTGCCAAATTGTTCGCTCAATTCTCGGATGTGCTCGCGGACGGTCTTTCCTCTGCGTGCTTCGAAGTCATTAATTTTCTTAGGGTCTCCGTATTCTGAAAGTACCTTTTCCAGAGATTTCGATCTCAGTAGCAGTCCCTCTAGATCGCGAGGGTCCGTGGAGATGATATTGGATGGACGTGATTGTATGGGGACGAGCCAATCTATATCGGCGTCGACAATCCCCAGTACCCTACTGTTAACTGTGTCAGTTTGCAGCGCAGCTATAGCGTCAATTACATTGCGTTTTCCACCTGCTACTACAAGTTCTACATCGTCAAATTTTCTGTGCTGAAAAAAACGGATGTCACTAGGGCCCTCTACTAACCAGAAAAACCCTTGAAAGTCGGACTTTAGCATCATTATTTCGGCAATTATTATGCCAACATTTTTATTCCAAGGATTCATCAAGGTCTGCATCCAAAGACATCATTAGGTCGTAGCGGTGGCCAACTATATAAGGGGAGTGTGTCGCAACGATAGAGTAAAAATTATTGAATTTGGAAATTGAAAGAAGCTCTGGAAGAAATGCCTTCTGCCAGCTGACATGAAGAGATAGTTCAGGCTCGTCAATTAGTACTAGGCAGTTGTTTGGGACTTTGAAAAGGAGCTCGTGTAAGAGTACGATTTCGTGCTGCTCCCCTGAGGATAGTGCCTCCAAAGGGATATCTAAGTCGCCGGGGCCCACTGCTATTAGTCCCTTTTCACGGCTTAGTTTTATTTTCTTGTTTTTGAATTTTTCCTTCAGTCCGCCTAGCAGTAACTCAACTCGATCTGAAAGAGAGTCGAATACAGCTAGCTTTACTTCACTATCTCTGACATATAGGCTCATGATCTCTAGCTTGTGTGGTTCAACTTTGTCCAAGCTCTCCGAGTCAAAAGGGTGTATGTTTTCAGACTCTAATATTCCTTGCCCTTTAAGCTTTGCTAGCTTTCCAGCTAGCCCAGATAATCGACTTTTTAGTTCTGCCAAATCCATAGGTTTTGCAGGGCCCGATATAAACCGGTAGGGGAACGTCTGATCTAGTTCCTGCGATTGCGCCCCGTAATTTTTCAGAGCCGTATTAATACGGTAAGTTAATTGGGATGCGCAGTCTCGAACGGAGGAGACCATTTTAGGATCTTTGGACTTCCAGTTGTTACTATTTTTGTGCTCTCTGTATAGTCGGTTGGTCTCGACAAAGTAAACCTTTACATTGTCGAGTGTTGATTTTATGTAATCTACATTCTTTTTGTTTCTTGTGTTTGAAGGGCGGTCTAAGTATTTTGTCACTTCTTCGTCACTAACCTCTTCGCCGCTTCGTGCGTCTAGCCAAGAGTTAGGGCCGATGTGTTCAAACCATGGTGGAATTTCTCTGATGGTCGATGAGGAGTCGAAGTAGGTGTGGTTTGCTAATGGTCTTTTGTCATTCCGGATCTCTATTTCTAATCGGTTTGGTGCGTGGCGCCTGCGAAGTAGTTGTTCACGTGTAGCACCAATACGTTTAACTGTTACCGTCAAGCTGCTAGCTAGTCTCGCGGTAATAGTTGAGAAAGGGATCTCGCTTAGCGTCTCAAGCTTGTAACTAAATAAGTCGTGAATGCTCCGTAGTAAAGCAGTTTTGCCCACGCCATTCGGGCCATGAATAATGGTAAGGCCTTCCTCGTTAGAGAAGCTTATCTGATGGTTGTAAAGCCCGTAAAGATCATTTATTTCGAAGCTAAGCAGCCTGTCATCCATTGTGTACTACTCAGTAGGTTGTACTTGAATTAATGTCCATGATTATATTTGCGGGTCGGTAAAGCACGGGAGGGTAAGTGGATTTTATAAAATATACTCTGCTGGATGTTTTTTCTGTTCTGTACGTGCAAGACTGAGCGAGTCACCTGTAACGACTGTAAGTAATGCATTGAGTACATAGTTGGCGCCGGCGATTGCTTGGCGGTTTTGCTATTTCGTCTAGAGTATGGATATCCGTCCATGGCCATTCACTCTTGTTAACGATAGAACAGGCACTTCCTGTAATTTTCAATCAGGTCTACTCACAGCTAGCAGACCTAGATCCTTGGTGATCTTAAATTGACATCACGCAGGCGTGACTATGCCGGATGGCTCCGCAGCGAGCAAGCATGAATTGGCCCATGAACACTTGGGACAGGGCTGCCAGCGACTGGCCAAGGCTCAATGTTCTGTCGAAAAAAGGTGTCGCAGACACCGCATGACACAAGCCAGTGAGACCATAGAGCCATAAATTTTTGCAAGCTGTCGAAGCGTGTCACCATTCTGCGGTTCTCTTTGAGCCAGCCGAACATTCGCTCGATCACAATACGGTGGCGGTAATTGAGACGATCAAACAGGCGGGGCAATCCTAGCTTAGGTTTGCGGTTCATCGAGCGTTATGGGATAACCGGTTACGTGTGATATCGATAACAAACGCGCTGCAGTGCATCAGCATCGTAGCTCTTGGAGGCCAAACCCAGCGGCAGCGCTTGCGAGGTCGGCCGCGTTTGCTCGTCGGGATACAGACCGTCGTCCGGCAAAGGTTGTGCATAGCTGATATGGCTGGCTTGACTGCCAGAAAGGAGGAACCGCAATGCACGCCGTTGGCGTCGAAGAGCATACGAAGCTTGTTGGTGAGGCCACCTCGGCTGCGGCCTAGAGCGTGATTGTCGGGTTCATCAGCGAGCGTCTTTTGGCCGTTTTGCCTTTTCCTACCTGGGATTTTAAGCGGGCGGTCGTTGTTTTCATTGAAGCCAAAATTTTCCCAGTTCGATTCCACGGAAAGCCATAACTAGCTGATTTGTTTGTAGGTGTCCTATGAGGTACATCTAAAAATCCACCAAACTCCAGCCCCACGAAAACCGGGCCCTCACTGCCAACAACCGTCCGTCTGTCTCCGCACCAGATCTTGTTGGCACGATGCAGGTTTTCCTGGTTTCGGCCCTTCCAAAAATGCCCGCCTTGTGCGGGTATTTTTGTTTCTGCCACATTCTGCTTTTGGCCGATCAGGCTACCTTCAGCCCACCACTTCGCTTGAGTGAATGGTCCGCGGCTTTTCACTTCCGATTGCACGGGTTTCAGGATAATGGGTGGCTCGCATTTGGCTTTCGCCCAGTGTTTTAGGGGCGTTTAGCGAATTTTTTTTAGATAGTGCTTTCACCGGTTAGAGATATTTTCAGCTTGCCAAGCCTTCCATCATGATCTACAGCTGCTGACCCCGCCTGGCCATCACACAACCCGTAGACCCACTGCATACCCTTCGGGAGATGGCGCTGCCCTTTGGGCTGCAACGCGGGCCATGGTCACCACCACAGCTAAGGGATGGTGGATATCTCCACGCCCCTACGGCAAAGGTGTCTCCGAAACGGAGATACCCTGAACGCTGTGGGCATTTCCTTGGTCTGGCCAGCCTCCACGAAACTACCAATATCGATCGACTCGATACGCGCCAGTGTGTGGAAAACGACACTGTGGGCTGGTTCTCGACGCGGTACAGAGCCGGGCAAGTACGTCCGCCGCCGTCCGCGGGAACCAAGTAGACCTGGCAGCGGAACAGGGGCAGACCTAGGGCGACCTGACCCTGGCGGCGAACGTGCGTCAGGCCAGGATGGGCCAGCAGGTCTGACGAGAAAGCGCAGGAGCAACGAAAATGTGCAGGTGGCGCAGGCCCAGCAGGTGACCGAGCTACGTGCCGTGAACTACCCGTATCAGATAATCAGGCGCCCAGCTCTCCAGCCTGAGCATCGCGACTAGTGTCTTCCCGAGTGCTGTATCGGCCGCCATCAGTCACTGAAAGCGGCCATGATTGCGTCCACGACCACACGTACTCTGGTGGTGTGGGCCAAGTCCTGATGTAGAACCAGCCACGCTTCATAGGACTTGGCCCGATGACGATCAGGCCATAACCGCACCAGTTCAGAATCACGCCGGGCTACATATTCTGGTAACTCGCCTAAGGCCAGACCAGCGCGTACGAAGGTCGCCAGCATCAGGCTTGAATCCAGTTCAGCGACCACGCGGCCTTGAGCTCTGGATTCGCCTGCCAGTGTCTCGTCCTGGCGCACTGTCACACCTTCTTGGTAAAGCGCAATGTCGTGGCCTGCGAAAGCTTCTCCAAGCCTCGGCTCCCCGTGTTGCTCCAAGTAACTCCGGGTTGCGTACAGGCCAACATCCCAGCGAGCGAGTTGTCGCACGATCAGGTCGGGTTGCTCCGGTCGCAGGGTGCGCACGGCAACATCGGCTTCCCTGCGTCCTAGGTCGAGCAGCCGTGTGGTAGTCGTCAAGATCACGCGCACCTCGGGGTGGCTGGCACGTAGCCGTTCGATGGCCGGTACAACGAAATCCACGGCGAGTGCATCGGTGGTTGTCACACGCACCTCGCCAGAGGCGTGCGTGTCGGTGCCTTCACCGCGCCGCTCGAAGGAGACGGCCATGCGCTCCATGCCTTCGGCCATACGCACTACCTGCTGACCGGTGTCGGTCAACACCAAGCCACCAGTGCTGCGCAGGAACAGCCGACTGCCCAGAGCCTGCTCCAACCCGGCCAGGCGCCGGCTTACCGTAGTCTGGTCGATGGTCAGATGTTGGGCCGCACCGCGGAGGGTGCCGGCACGCTGTACCGCCAGGAAAATCCGTATGTCGTCCCAGTTCATCTCCGTTCTTCACCTTGCTGCGAATATGCAGCCATAGAATGCTATTTCATGCATTTTCGCATTTTAGGCATCTCCTTAACATAGTGTTCATTCCGTTGAACCCTTGATCTGCAACTAATCCAAACCGGTTGCTTGGGAGCGCCATGCCTCGTTTATCTTTTATCCTGACCGTTGCCATGCTGAGTACCTTTGGTCTCATTGCTTCGGATATCTACCTTCCCGCCATGCCGAGCATGACCACCGAGTTCGATATCGCCGACTGGCAAATGCCGCAGACGGTTTCTTTCTACCTGCTGGCACTGGCTATCTCGCAACTGGCTTACGGTCCGTTGTCTGACCGTTACGGCCGCAAGCCAGTAGTGCTGGCCGGTGGTGTGCTCTACCTGATCGGTTCTCTGGGCTGCGCGGCGTCGGGCAGCTATGTAGGCTTCCTGGCTTGGCGTATGGTTGAAGCGGTTGGAGCGGCAGCGGGACTGGTCATCGGCCGGGCGCTTATCGCCGATACCTGCGATAAGCGCATCTCGGCCAAGGTCTATGCGGTGGTTTATCCATTAGTGTCGCTGTCGCCGGCTTTGGCTCCGGCTATTGGCGGGCATTTGGCCGTCGCGTTTGGGTGGCGGGCCGACTTCCTGTTCGTGGCGGCCTTTGGCGCTGTGGCGCTGCTGATGGCGTTGACGTTACTGCCTGAAACGCTGCCCGTGTCGGCGCGCACTCGGACTTCTCCTTTTGCCGGATTTAGCCATGTGTTACGCGACCGGACCTTTCGCCGCTATACGCTGGTGGTCTGCACGATCTACTGCGCGTGGTTCGTATATCTGACACAGTCGCCGTTCCTATTCGTACGGGCGGGATTGAGCGAAGAACAGAGCGGCTGGCTGTATTTGCCGCTGACGGCAGGCATCGTTGGCGCGAACTTGCTGGCGAAGCGATTGCTTGACCGCTGGCCACCGTCGGCATTGCATGTTTTGTACTCGGCGGCGCAGCGTTTCTCACTGCCGCGGCATTGGGGTGGTCTGGCGCGGCGGCTGTGGTACTGCCAATGTGCCTGGTCAGCCTTGCTAACGGATCGTCGCTGTCGCTGGCGGTCTCCGGTGCCATCGCCAGCGAGCATGGGTATGCGGCTACCGCGTCGGGATTGGTTGGGTTCTGCCAGATCGGCAGCGCTGCGCTTATGGCAATGGGCGTAAGCGCGGCTTTCGGCACGAGCTTTAGCGTACTCGGCGGCGCGGTACTGGTGTTTAGTCTGCTCGCATTGTCCGTATGTTTACCATCTCTCTGCAAACAACATCGGGCGCATAGTTGATAGCCCCATGAGATAGCCCTTACAAGGTTTCTTCAGGATGGCCTTTGGTATTGGCTCAGGCGCTTCGGTCTGTCGATACGTTTGGTAGGCACTGGCTATCCCTGCCGCGTGAGTGAGAGCGGTATCATCCCAGCGGCTGAACATAGCATCAACCCGTGTTCAACCAGCGAGTAACCTTGCTGGTAATTCTGTGCTGATGGCCAACGGCAATTCACAGAGCGTAAATGAGGTTACCCCAGCAGCCGAAGTACAAATTCATGAGATGGATACCTCAGTTTGGGAATGCAGCACCGGGTTTGATTTCCGAGCAGCTTTGATGTACATCGCCGTTCCACCTTGCCGCATATCGATCTCGAACAACTCTGAGGTTCGGATGAGATCGCTAAGGGTCCGATGCCCGTAGTTCACGGCTGAAAACGAGCTGTTGTTGCGGATAAAATTACCGACCTGGCTGAGGCGCGACCAGCCTGTGTCATCGGCGGTCTTCTCTGCAGCCGTTCTCAGCAAGCGCACTAGTGCCGTGTCACTGCGTAGCTCGTTTCGGGTGCGTTTACTGCATTTAGACGCTTCGCCTTCATCAGCTTTCTCGTGATCATCACCAAGCAGGTTCTCTGTGTAGATGAACTGCGAGCAGGCATCTACAAAAGGCTTCGGCGTCTTCTTCTCCCCAAAGCCGTAGACCGGCAAGCCGCTTTCCAGCAGCCGAAGCACCAACGGTGTGAAATCGCTGTCGCTTGTCATGAGTGCAAAGGCATCGACGTTTTTGCTGTATAGCAAATCCATTGCATCAATGATCATCGCTGAGTCAGTGGCATTCTTGCCCTTGGTGAAAGCGAATTGCTGCATGGGGCGGATGGCGAACGGGTGGATCTTCTCGACCCAGCCAGCGAGGAGAGGAGAACTCCAGTTCCCGTGTGCATGCCTGATGTTGACCATGCCGTACTTGGCCAACTCATCGAGCACGCCCCCTATGGATGCATGGCTCACATTGTCGCAGTCAATCAGCAGTGCTATCCGTTTCGACTCCTCGGTGTACCCCGGTCAGTCCCTGTGTAACCAAACTCTAGCTCAACTGCCCTGGCAGCACTTTCAATGTTCATATCGTGCACCTCATCTCACCTTGGGGATTTCAGCTGAGCCTAGTTCGCTGCATTCGAAGTTTGAATGGGGATTTTGATGCAGATTGATCGGGTGTGGATTTATGGTTGCGTTCAACGCTGTTCGCACATAATTCAGAGACGTTTCCTACAGCTTTGACACTTGCTTGGCCGAAATACATGAGGCTAAATTTCCTCCGTCGCGGAAAATTCCGTGACCGGGCGTAGGAACCCGTTGGTAAACTTGGCGCACGCACTAGGCGCCCCTGCACCACAGCTGGCGCTTTTTTTGTGCCTGCCGTGCTGTGTCATGGCGGCTGTGTGTGGGCAGGCTTCGGCCTGGCCGGGTTTCCAAGTTTCCCGGTATTCCTACCCCATGCACAGCTGCCACCCAATCCCGTAGGAAGGATCGTGGCAGCTCCAACTCAAACTTGGAGTTTCATGCATGCTTATCTCAAGTCCGTTCAGGATCCTCGCATTCGTTCTCCACCGCCGTTCCTCGACGGCCCGCAGCGATCTCACCTCCAGTCAATCTCGCTCCGTCTCTGCAGCCAGGGAGGTGCACCATGACTGACCAAGAACGCCTATCCACCATCCAAAGCTACGCCTGGACCCTCGAACTGCTAGGAGAAGCCCTTGTCCAGCACGACGAAATGCTGGAGTGCGAACACAACCCACACCTCAGCTTTCGCAACACTGCCGGTATCCATCAGGCGATCCGGATCATCAGCCGTTTGGCCAGTGAGCAGTGTGGGAAGGTGATGGAGCGAAACGGGCTGGATTCTGTTAGTTAGGCAGGATCATTGATGAGCGGCGGGCCAGACATTACCGAATGGCCCTCGCTAAAGGCCGCCTGGGGTTTATTCCTGTCATGTCGGGTATGGGGCTGCTGCGCAGCCCATCGCAGGCAAGCCAGCTCCTACACGAACCGCGCTAACCTTGGGGCATCTGCTATGCCTGCGGCAGTGGCCTATTCTCTCGTCAGCGCTCCTGCACTTCAGCTAACCGGTATGAGCTGAAGCGCGTTGCCACCCGGTGAGTAAAAGCATCGGGTTGAGTGGCACGCCTTCCCATCATTGGGGCAAGGTATTCAAGTAAGTGGAGACGCATTACACGTCCACTATTTGCTTGACCCAAGTGAAAACGACCGAGGAATGTGCGTGGATCAGAACAAAGAGAGTTTGAAATCAACCAACCCAATCGCAGGGCTACCGGGAGCGGTCTTCGATAAAGCGTGGGAGGTCCGTTGGGCCTTGAAACTGACGTATGTGTGTTTGTTCATGGATATCGCACTGATGTGCGTCTTGCATACGACCTTGCTGCACCTCTCCGGTGACATGGCAATGATATGGGAGAATATCGGCCGAATTTTCGTATGTGTCATGATTTTCTGTTTGGTGGTGTCGCTATTCATCCCGGTCCTGGCTCGGCTCACCCTCATTCTGGGTACATTTCTACCTTGGCATTGGCTCGAAAGCGGTCGAGAGGTATCGCTCCTCCACAACCATGTGACGTATAGCTCCCTGCGGGAGCATAGCCTTCGTGAGGGTAGTGAGTTCTTGTACAAATACTGGAGTAGCCATTACGCGGAGCGTGAAGAGTGGCGGGAGCAACGGTTTCAGGCTGGCGTGCTGGTGTTCGGCTTGGCATTGCTGGCAATCGCCAACGCCAGAGTCGGAGTTTATTACGACATACCTGGCTTGATGTCTTATGTCACCACATGGTTCGGTGTTCAGGGCTGGTTGGTAATGGGGCTCATCGTTGTTTGCATCCTTTATTGGGCGTGGTGGGCATCAGAAGCGTTCGACCAGATATATTGCCCTCCATTGGCCGATAAGCTGCGAGCTGAGGATGACTATAAATTCCGACCACGAGTTCGGGGCGATTCTGATGATGACTCTACTCGTTAGAAGACGATGCTTTGATTAGCAGGTGACCTTCCTGAATGGCAGAGCTAAGCCTGCCATGTCATGTCTGGGTAGTCCGAGGGCGGCCATCTGAGGGTTACTGCCGGTAAGGTCGCGTTATTGGGGCTGCTGCGCAGCCCATCGCGACACAAGGCCGCTCCTACAGGAACCGCGTATTTCTTGAGGTTTCGTTGTATCTGTGGCGTCAGGTTTGCCGGTGAGACAGGCCCGGATGGGTGGTACGAGCTTCGCCCGGCTCGCAAGTGAAGTTGCTTCTAGAGACTGCGGGTTGACGCCTTTCCGGCAGTGTCGATGGTGCAGCTATATAGTCCAGCCTGGGCAAGCAGAATTCCGCAGGTACAGGGCAAGTCTTGACCTTTCAAGTGATACCTGACCCAGTTGTCCCAAGTCCTGGGACACGGTACATAAAGAACGAGTAATTCGCTACGGCGCAAGTGTTGAAGTTGATATTTCCTTCGATGTCATTACTTGTGGTGTCAGATTTGAGTGATCGAAGGGAAAGAATCAGTAGTTTCCGTAGAATGACCAAGGCGTCTGATTGATGTTTGTTGCTTCGCGTCATTGGGGCTGCTGCGCAGCATCGCAGGCAAGCCAGCTCCTACAGTGACTGCGTAAGCCTTCAAGATTTTGTTCATGGGCATGGGCAGGTATGGAAACCGTCCCAAGCTGGCGCTATCACTGTGGGTACGGCTTTTGTTGCCAAGCCGTCACCGTGGCGAATGGTACAGGCCTCACATCACCTTCGAGTGGCCTTTTCGCCTCAGCGGGCAATACTTCTGTGTATTGCAGGCGTGTTCCTGGTGGCGCGCGCCGCTGGGAGGTGTCACGTGAATAAACTGACAATCGTGGGTGCCGGCATGGTCGGCGAGGCGGCGGCGCAGATCATCGCCCGGGAAGAGTTGTGCCGTGAGCTGGTGTTGATGGATGTGCAGGGCGAAATGGCGCAAGGCAAGGCGTTGGATGTGTGGCAGGCGGCAGTCGAGTCGGGTTCCGATACCCGGGTTCACGGCGGCGCCAAGGCTGACATGCTGGGCGGGTCTGAGCTGGTGGTGATTACCGCAGGCGTGCCGCGCAAGCCTGGGCAGTCGCGTCAGGACGTGCTGAGCATCAACCTGCCGATTATCGATAGCATCATGGCGGACATCAAACAGCATGCGCCAACGGCGACGGTGCTGGTGGTGTCGAACCCGGTCGATGTGCTGACCTATCGCGCCTGGAGCCTCAGCGGGCAGGGGCGCAGCAAGGTGTTCGGCCAGGCAGGGGTGCTGGATACCGCGCGCATGAAGTGTTTCATCGCCGAGCAGACCGGGTTTTCTGCCCGGGATATCACGGCGCTGGTCCTGGGCGGGCATGGCGACAGCATGGTGCCGCTGATGCGCTATTGCCAGATCGGCTCGGTGCCGCTGTCGCACTTTCTTTCCAGCGAGCAGATCGAGCAGATCGTCGAACGCACCCGCAAGGGTGGTGGCGAGATCCTGGGGCTGAAGAAGCTGGGTAGCGCCTGCGATGCGCCGGGCGTGGCGATTGCGCAGATGGTGGATGCGATCGCCAATGGGCGAAACCGCATCTTGCCGGCGGTGGCGATTCTGGAGGGCGAGTACGGGCGAACGGATATCGCCATGGGTGTGCCCTGTGTGCTGGCAGGGGAGGGGCTGGCGCGGGTGATCGAGTTGCCGCTGGATGCGCAGGAGCAGCTGATGTTCGACCATTCTGCAGATCAGGTGGCGCGGGATATCGCTGAGATGAAGGCCTTGTAAGCGAGGCCGAGCGCCTTGGGGCGGGGGGCGCGGTCAATTGTAGGAGCGGCCTTGTGTCGCGAAAGGGCCGCGACGCGGCCCCCGGATGTTAGCACTGCCGCAGATATCGAGGGGCTGCTCCGCAGCCCTTCGCGGGCTCGCCCGCTCCCACAGGTTCATCGCAGGCCTGGGGACTTGCGCTGCACCTGTGGGAGCTGGCTTGCCGGCGATGAGGCCAGCGTAGGCAGCACAGACTGTTGCTCTGGCGTGCGCTGGCGGTTCAGCGCACCAGCAGCGGCACTGCCCGCACGTAAACCAGTTCACACACCAGCTCCACCAGCGTCTGGGTAATCACCGCAGCGGCGGCCAGCCCGCGCATTTCTTCGGGCAGCGCCAGCGCCAACGGCAACACCACCAGCGAGTTGCGCGTGGCGGCGCTGAAGGTGACCGAGCGTGCCTCGGTCACCGGCAAGCGCAGCAAGCGCGATGCAACGAACCCAAGCACCGGCGCCAACAGCATGAAGCCGATGTACACCGGAATCACCGGCAGCAAACGGTCGAAATCACGCAGCACCACGGCAATCTGCGAGGCGATCACTACCACCAGCACCAGGGCCATGGCGGGTACCGGCATCCACGCCCAGGCGTCGTTCCAGGTCGAGACCGTGCGCGAGCGACGGGCGCCGGCGCTGGTGAGCACGGCAAGCGCCATAGGCAGCACGATCAGCAGCACGAAGGCTTCCACGAACGGGGTGATGGAGATGGCCACTTTGCTGCTGTCGCCCAGCATCAGGGCCAGGTAGAGCGGCAGCAGTGCCAGTTGCAACAATAGCAGCACGGGGGTGGCGGCCAGGGTCAGGCGGGAGTCGCCTTTGCCGATGTGGGTGAACACCACCACGTAGTCGATGCACGGTGTCAGCAGCACCAGCAAGGCGCCGACGAGTATCGCCGGGTGTGCCACCAGCCCTCGGGTGATGGCCCATACCAGCAGCGGCACGAAGATGAAGTTGGCCAGCAGCAAGGCGCTGATGAAGCGGCGGTTGCTCAGGCCTTGGCGCAGGTCGAGGAAAGGGATCTGCAGGAACATCGCGTACATCAGCACGGCGATGGCGGGGGTAACCAGGACTTCCAGGTGGCGCGCAGTGTCGCTGGCCAGCACGCCGAAGGCGACGGCGGCCAGCACGGCGGCGAAGTAGATCGGGATCTGTTGGGTTTCGAGCTGTTCTCTGGTCAAGGTAGGCCCTGTGTCCGTTGGTGGAAAGGGACACAGGTTAATACGCTTCGCCCCTTGAGGGTGCGCCTTCAATTACTTGTCCAGGCCTCTCAGCCTGCGCTCAACCAGTCCACGTCCCGCTCCTGAATGATCAAGGTCACATCTCCTTGATGAGCGGCAGGATAAGAAGCCAGGAAGGCACCGACGGGATAAAGGTAATGGGCCTCGACTGGGTGCCCTTCGGCGCTTGCCATTTGCACACCGCACTCAGAACCCTCGCACCGTGCCAGGTCGAATGGTCGACCACTTTGGATATCGATCAGCTTCCACAGACCAGGATCACGGTCTGTTATGGGCTGAGCCGTTATCAAGCCGTTGGCGTTGCTGAAAATGCCTTCACCAAAATATTTGCCGCTGCGCACATAGAGCCTGTAGCCGTCATCGAAATGGCGAAAGTACAGTAGAAGTGGTAGTGCGTCGGGGCCTTTGTCAAAAGTGATCAGCCCGGTGTCTTTGCCCAGTTCCCAGTCTTCATCCGTGCAATCAAGCATGCCTAGAGCACGACTACCATCGAGGCCGGGGCCAAGGCCATTGGTGGGGCTGGTAAGGATGATGGGGCCTTTGCAGATACTGCCGAGTGTATTGAGTGGGCAGCCGGCTATCTGCAGGAATGCGGTGAATGACAGTGATTTATGATCGGTCATGGCGTATCTCCGAAGGGGGACAAGAAGCGGCAAGTTATCCCTGTCTTGGTAATGCACCCATTCGGAACCGGTTCCGCGCAGTGGCGGTAAACGAACAAGCCCGGCACTAGGCCGGGCTTGTTCACTGCAGGCTTGCGCCAATCAGTTGCCGTAAACCGGCAGCTTCTTGCAGATGGCCTTGACCTTCTCACGCACGGCGTCGATCACCGCTTCGTTGTTCAGGTCAGCCAGGATGTCGCAGATCCAGCCTGCCAGCTCGCGGCACTCGGCTTCCTTGAAACCACGGGTGGTAACGGCTGGGGTGCCGAAACGCAGGCCCGAGGTGACGAACGGGGAACGTGGGTCGTTCGGTACCGAGTTCTTGTTGACGGTGATGAAGGCTTTGCCCAGGGCGGCGTCAGCGTCCTTGCCGGAGATTTCCTGCTTGATCAGCGACAGCAGGAACAGGTGGTTCTGGGTGCCACCGGAAACCACGTCGAAACCACGCTCGATGAATACGCTGGCCATGGCCTGGGCGTTCTTCACGACCTGCTGCTGGTAAGCCTTGAACTCAGGCTGCAGGGCTTCCTTGAAGCAGATGGCCTTGGCAGCGATGACGTGCTCCAGCGGGCCACCCTGGGCGCCAGGGAAGACGGCGGAGTTCAGCTTCTTCTCGATCTCTTCGTTCTTGCGAGCGAGGATCAGGCCGCCGCGCGGGCCGCGCAGGGTCTTGTGGGTGGTGGTGGTGACCACGTCGGCGAACGGAACTGGGTTCGGGTACACGCCAGCGGCAACCAGGCCGGCAACGTGGGCCATGTCGACGAACAGGTAGGCACCGACCTTGTCGGCGATGGCGCGGAAGCGGGCGAAGTCCAGAACCTGCGAGTAGGCCGAGAAACCGGCAACGATCATCTTGGGCTTGTGCTCGACAGCCAGGCGCTCGACTTCGTCGTAGTCGATCAGGCCGTTGCCGTCGATGCCGTACTGGATGGCGTTGTACAGCTTGCCCGAGGAGCTTACCGAAGCACCGTGGGTCAGGTGGCCACCGTGGGCCAGGCTCATGCCCAGGATGGTGTCACCGGCCGACAGCAGGGCCAGGTAGACGGCGGCGTTGGCCTGGGAGCCGGCGTGCGGCTGGACGTTGGCGTAGTCGGCGCCGAACAGTTCCTTGGCACGGTCGATGGCCAGCTGCTCGACGACGTCGACATACTCGCAACCACCGTAGTAGCGCTTGCCCGGGTAGCCTTCGGCGTACTTGTTGGTCAGGACCGAGCCCTGGGCCTCCATGACTGCCGGGCTGGTGTAGTTTTCCGAAGCGATCAGCTCGATATGCTCTTCCTGGCGCAGAGCTTCTTGCTGCATGGCTTCGAAGAGCTCGGCGTCGTACTTGGCAATGGTCAAATCACGGCTGAACATGGCGGTCCTCAAGGATCGGGGTGAATTGGGGGGGCATTCTAACCGATTGATTCGCGGCTGGCATATGAAGTGGCATCAAGTCGCGGACCAATGGGCTTCATGTTGCATCCCGCGCCGTGTCTGGGCTGGGCGGGAACTGGAGTTGACTCGAAGGTCCGTTTTTACAGGTGCGCTTCTCAGGCCGGGCGCGGTCCCTGTAGGAGCGGCCTTGTGTCGCGAAAGGGGCGCGCAGCGGCCCCACGATTGCAGCGTTGCTGCCGAAATCGTCGGGACCGCGTTGCGGTCCTTTCGCGACGCAAGGCCGCTCCTACAAGAGTCCGCGCACGCCAGGAGGCGTCGGGGTCAATGGAACATGAACAGCTTCTCGTTGGCGAACTGCGCCTCGAACTGATGCGCCGGCATCGGCCGGCCGAACAGGTAGCCCTGCACCTCGTCGCAACCATGCTCGCGCAGGAACTCCAGCTGCTCGTGGGTTTCCACGCCTTCGGCAATTACCGCCAGGTTGAGGCTATGGGCCATGGCGATGATCGCCCGGGCAATCTGCGCATCCTGCTCGCCTTCAGGCAGGCCGTCGACGAAGGTGCGGTCGATCTTCAACACATCGATCGGGAACTGCTTGAGGTAGTTCAGCGACGAGTAACCGGTGCCGAAGTCGTCCACCGCGATGCTCAGGCCGAGGTTTTTCAGGCTGGCGAGAATCTGCATGGCTTCGTTCACTTCGCGCATCAGGATGCTTTCGGTCAGCTCCAGCTCCAGGCACGCCGGTGGCAGGCCGGTTTCTTCCAGAATGGTGGCGATGCGCGTGCCCAGCTGGCCGTCGGAGAACTGCCGTGCCGAGATGTTCACCGACACCTTGGGCACGCGCACCTTGGCCTTGTGCCAGGCCTTGAGCTGGCGGCTGGCCTCGCGCAGCACCCAGTCGCCCACGTCCACCACCAGGCCCAGTTCTTCGATCACCGGGATGAAATCGCCCGGCGGCACCAGGCCGCGGGTCGGGTGGCGCCAGCGCAGCAGGGCTTCGGCGCCGGTCAGGCGCTTGCCGTCGCCGCTGAACTGCGGCTGGTAGTAGAGGATGAACTCGTTCTGCTCCATGGCATGGCGCAGGTCGCTCTCCAGCTCCAGGCGTTCCAGGGCACTGGCGTTCATCTCCGCCTGGTAGAACTGGAAGTTGTTCTTGCCGCGCTCCTTGGCGTGGTACATGGCGGTGTCGGCGTTTTTCATCAGCTGGCTCAGCTCGCTGCCGTCCTGCGGGCTGAGGGCGATGCCGATACTGGCGGTGACGAAGAACTCGCGGTTTTCCAGCACGAACGGCCGCACCAGGCTGCCGAGGATGTTCTCGGCCACGTGGATGGCGCGGTTGAGTGCCATCTCGCGGGTAGCGCGCGGTTGCAGCAGCAGGGTGAACTCGTCGCCGCCCATGCGCGCCACGGTGTCGTCGTTGTCCACGCAGGCCAGCAGGCGCTGGGCCATGTCCTTGAGCATGCGGTCGCCGGCAGCGTGGCCGAGGGAGTCGTTGATCGGCTTGAAACGGTCCAGGTCGAGGAACATCAGCACCACCCAGGCCTTTTGTCGCTCGGCCTGCTGCAGGGCGTTGTACAGGCGGTCCTGGAACAACGTGCGGTTGGGCAGGTGGGTGAGGGCGTCGTAGTAGGCCAGGCGGTGGATGCGCTGTTCGCTGGCCTTGCGCTCGCTGATGTCGGTGAAGAAGCACACGTAGCTGGCCAGGTCGCCTTCGTCGTCCAGCACCGCGGTAATGCCGACCCAGGCCGGGTAGTGGTCGCCGTCGCGGCGCTTGAGCCACACCTCGCCTTCCCAGCTGCCGCGCTGGTACAGCTGCTTGACCACGTAGCGCAGGTGGCCTTCCTGCTGCTCGTCGACGGTAAGCATGCCCGGCAACTGGTCGAGCACCTCGCTGACGGCGTAGCCACTGACGCGGCTGAACGCTTCGTTGGCCTGGACGATATAGCCGGCCGGGTCGGTGATGAGGATGGCCGAGGTGGAGTGCTCGAATACCGTCGCGGCCATGCGCAGGTCTTTTTCGGCGCGGCGTTGCTGGCTGATGTCGCGGCCCACCCCGAGCACGCCTTCGAAGCGTTCTTCATCGTCCCACACCAGCACCAGGCGCAGTTCGATGGGGATCTTGCGGCCATCCGCGCGCAGGCAGTCGAACAGGAACAGCTGGGTGGGCAGCTGGCTGCGTAGCTGGGCCAGCTGGGCCGGGTCGCCCATGGCCTTGCTGACGCGCTCCATCAGGCTGTAGATACCGGTGAGCTGGGACGGGTTGGCGACGATCGACTGCCAGCCGTTGGCGAAGATCCAGTCGACCTGGTAGCCCAGCACGCCCTGCACCGAGGGGCTCACGTAGTTGAGCTGGAGCAGCCTGTCGGTGGAGAAGATCACGTCGCTGATGCTTTCGGCGAGCATGCGGTAGCGCTGTTCGCTGTCGCGCAGCGACTGGCTGGCCTCGATCTGCACCGTCACGTCCTTGCCCACGCCGATGATGCGCGTCACCAGGCCATCGGCGTCGCGGGTCAGCACTTGTTCGCGGATGTCGTAGCAGCGCCAGCCGCCATCCCGGTGGCGGAAGCGCAGCTGGCAGTGCAGCGGTTGGTCATGGCCGCTGTCGCGCTGTTGCTGGCGCAGCGCCTGGTAGTGCGCGGCGTCCTCGGGGTGCAGCAGCAGCTCCCAGAAGCGGTCGCCCATCTGCGCCAGCTCGGTACGGTCGTAGCCCAGCGTCTGGCCGAGGTGGCGGTTGCTGAAAATCATTCGCTGGCTGAGCACGTCCTGCACGTACAGCTGGTCGGGCACGGTGCGCACCACGTCCGACCAGAAGCTTTCGCGCTCCAGCAGCGACAGCTCCACCTGCTTGCGGCTGGTGATGTCGCTGATGCTGAGGATGACCGCCTGGTAGTCACGGCGCTGCTGCGGCAGGCGGGCCATCAGCCACAGGTGCAGCTCGCCACCCAGTGGCGCCGGCAGGCGCACTTCCAGCTCCAGCAGCGGGCGCTGCTCGATCAGCGCGTCGATCAGTTGCATGCCGATGCTGTCGCGGCCATCGCCAGTGCCGTCGATCAGGCGCTGCCAGGCACCTTCGTGGCTGTCGATATTCAACAACTGGCGGGCCACCTGGTTGATCTCGGTGATCTTCAGCTCCAGCAGCAGCGAGCGGCGCAGGTTGGGGTCCAGGGCCAGGCTGTGCTTGAGCGCGGCACGGTTGCGCAGGTGGTAGCGGTCGAGTTGGCCGGGCAGGCTGGACAGGTCGAGCACGCACAAGGCCACGCCGGTGCCTTCGAAGATTTCCTGGTAGCGCCGGCGGTCTTCCTGCAGCGCCCGTTGGCGGCGGCGCATGTTGATCAGGGCCAGCACCGGCAGCAGGGCGCAGAACAGCACCAGCAGGCATTTGCCGAGCAGCGCCGGCAGCAGCTTCTGCTGGGCCAGCTTGGCGTCGAACAGGCCGCGCAACTGCCAGGTACTGTTTTCGATGAAGGCCAGCATCACGCTTTGCAGCGGCTCGTTGCTGGTGTCGGCTGGCGCATGGCTTTGCAGTACCTCGCCGTTGCGGCTGTTTTCCAGCAGCCACAGCGGGTGGCCGGCACCATCCAGATGGAGGGTGAGGGTGCGGTAATAGTCCGGCGACAGGCGTAGCAGCCAGTAGCCGCGGCCCTGTTCGGTGGCCTGGCGTAGCAACAGGTAGAGGGTGCGGTTGTCGGCCGAATTGGTGAAGAAGTACGGGCTGCCCTGGTTCAGCCTGAGCAGCTCGTCAAGCAAATGGCGGTCGGGGCTGCCGGCCAGGCTGTCGGCCTGCACCTGCCCGGTAGCGTCTAGCCAGGCCATGCTCTGCAGGGCCGGCAGGCGCTCGCGCAGGGTACCCAGCAGGCTGGGCAGGGCCGAGGGCGTCGGCGCCTTGACGTAAGGCTGCACCACATTCACGGCCTGCTGGGCCTTGAACGCCATGTTCAGGCTCAGGTGGTCGGCCAGTTCGGCGGTGGCATCCAGGCTCTGTTTGCGCAGGTCGGCCTGGGTATGGTTGAACTGGGCGAACAGCTGCCACAGCAGCAGGCCCAGCAGGATCAGGGCCAGCAGCGCCAGCGCACCCTTGATCGACCCGCGCAGCGAGGCGACGGGCGCCTGTGGCGCGGAACGCAATGACGACGGATGAGTAAGATTGGTCAAGCGTTGATCCTGCGATTGGGCTGGCGATGGCAGGGATGGATCATGCACGGTGTGTGCCGGTGTCTGGTTGCCAGACAGCGGTGGCGCACTATAAGGCCGGACACCCGAAACGAGCTAGCATGCCTAGGATTATGGCAAAGTGCCAGCCAATATGACCGGTGGTGCCTGCCCGGTGGTTCGGCAAGCCCCTGCAACCTGTGCGAGAATAGCGCCCGCTTCAAATGACAACGCATCGGAGATGTTCGGTTTTGGTTACTCACTTTTCCTCCAATGGCCTCGATTCCGCCTGCGGGCGCAGCAGTCAGACCCTTGTCAGCACTGCCGTGACCGAGGACGTATCCTGCAAGTCTTGCCAGCGTTCGCTGAGCAAACCCGAGGCGGCAGCTGTCGCCAAGAGCAAGAGCCCTTCGCTGGCTGAACTGCGCAAGACCGCCAAGGCGGCAGCAGAGCCAGCAGTTACCGTGGCCGAGGCCAAGCCGGCGGCGAAGGTCGTCAGCAGTGTGCCTGCGGCCGCCAAACCGGCCAAACCGGCCAAGGCTGCCGAGCAGCAACCGGCTCGCAGCGGTGGCTTCAGCGTGAAGTCCGCCTGGGCCGCGCGTCTGGCCGAGCAGGGCGACCGTTGCCGCTTGCCGCGGGGCAAGGCCAAGCAGCGTCACGTCTGAGTCATCTGCAGCTGTACCGGCCCTTTCGCGGCTAAAGCCGCTCCCACAGGGATTATCACTGCCTTCGAGAACTGTGCAGTACCTGTGGGAGCGGCTTTAGCCGCGAAGAGGCCGGTACAGGCAATAGATTCCCCCCGATCCCACCCCCACCATCCGCCCCTCCTATGCAACGCCGCGCGTTGGCGTAGAATGGTCGACTTTGTTCAATGACACCCCGTAAATACATCCCCCTGGCCAGCGCGCCGGGGCGATCGTCGATGTCTTTACCTATCTGATTAGAGGGCTTGGTTTTGGCTCAATACGTCTACACCATGCATCGGCTGAGCAAGGTCGTGCCGCCGAAGCGGGAAATTCTCAAGAACATTTCCCTGTCGTTCTTCCCGGGCGCCAAGATCGGCGTGCTCGGCCTGAACGGCGCCGGTAAATCGACCCTGCTGCGGATCATGGCGGGCGTCGACAAGGAATTCGACGGCGAAGCCCGTCCGATGCCCGACATCAACGTTGGCTACCTGCCGCAGGAACCGCAACTGGACCCGAACAAGTCGGTGCGCGAAGTGGTCGAGGAAGCGGTCAGCGTGATCAAGGACGCCCAGGCACGCCTGGACGAGGTCTACGCCGCCTACGCCGAACCGGATGCCGACTTCGACAAGCTGGCCGCCGAGCAGGCCAAGCTGGAAGCCATCCTGCAGGCCGCTGACGGCCACAACCTTGAGCGCCAGCTGGACGTTGCCGCCGACGCCCTGCGCCTGCCGGCCTGGGACGCACGCATCGAGCACCTGTCCGGTGGTGAGAAGCGCCGCGTGGCCCTGTGCCGCCTGCTGCTGTCGGCCCCCGACATGCTGCTGCTGGACGAACCGACCAACCACCTGGACGCCGACTCGGTGGCCTGGCTGGAGCGCTTCCTGCACGACTTCCCGGGCACCGTGGTAGCCATTACCCACGACCGTTACTTCCTCGACAACGTCGCCGGCTGGATCCTGGAACTGGACCGCGGCGCCGGCATCCCGTACGAAGGCAACTACTCGGGCTGGCTGGAAGCCAAGTCCGAGCGCCTGGCGCAGGAATCCAAGCAGCAGAGCGCCCACGAGAAGGCCATGAAAGAGGAACTGGAATGGGTGCGCAAAGGCGCCAAGGCCCGCCAGTCCAAGTCCAAGGCCCGTCTGCAGCGCTTTGAAGAAATGCAGTCGCAGGAATTCCAGAAGCGCAGCGAAACCAACGAGATCTACATCCCGGCCGGTCCGCGCCTGGGCGACAAGGTCATCGAGTTCAAGAACGTCACCAAGGGCTACGGCGACCGCGTGCTGATCGACAACCTGTCGTTCTCCATGCCTAAAGGCGCCATCGTCGGCGTGATCGGTGGTAACGGTGCCGGTAAGTCGACCCTGTTCCGCATGCTGATGGGCAAGGAACAACCGGACTCGGGCAGCATCGAGATCGGTGAAACCGTGCAGCTGGCCTGCGTCGACCAGAGCCGCGAGGACCTGGACGGCGGCAAGACCGTGTTCCAGCAGGTTTCCGACGGCTCCGACATGATCCGCATCGGCAACTACGAGATCCCGTCGCGTACCTATGTGGGCCGCTTCAACTTCAAGGGTGGCGACCAGCAGAAGTTCGTCAAGGACCTGTCCGGTGGTGAGCGTGGCCGCCTGCACCTGGCCCTGACCCTGAAGGAGGGCGGTAACGTCCTGCTGCTCGACGAACCGTCCAACGACCTCGACGTCGAAACCCTGCGTTCGCTGGAAGAAGCCCTGCTGGACTTCCCGGGCGCGGCGATCGTGATCTCCCACGACCGTTGGTTCCTGGACCGTGTGGCTACCCACATCCTGGCGTACGAAGACGACTCGAACGTGGTGTTCTTCGAGGGTAACTACACCGAGTACGAAGCTGACCGCAAGAAGCGCCTGGGCGATGCTGCTGCCCAGCCGCACCGTGTACGGCACAAGAAGCTGGCCCAGTAAGCCGGTGTTCTGACGCACAAGAATGGGGCCATTTGAGGCCCCATTTTTGTGCCTGGCTGGAAAGTGGTGCTGGCTTCATTCGCGGGCATGCCCGCTCCCCCAGGAGCCTCTGGAACCCGAGGCCTGTGATGAACCTGTAGGAGCGGGCGAGCCCGCGAATGAAGCCGCCGCCGACCCTGGTTTTGTATACACTTATAGAAAACGCACCAAATAATTTCAAAAAAACGACATTTCGCCCTATTCCGGTGCGATTGCTTCTTGGTACATTCGTGAAAAAACCAATAAGTCCAATCCTCTTGGTGAGATGTCTACCATGATCGAATCTGTCGACAATTTCCTCGCGCGCCTGAAGCAACGCGACCCGGCCCAACCTGAATTCCACCAGGCTGTGGAAGAAGTGTTGCGCAGCCTGTGGCCATTCCTCGAGGCCAACCCGCATTACCTGCAGGCCGGCATTCTGGAGCGCATGGTCGAGCCCGAGCGCGCGGTGCTGTTCCGCGTGTCCTGGGTCGATGACCAGGGCAAGGTGCAGGTCAACCGCGGTTACCGCATCCAGATGAGCAGCGCCATCGGCCCGTACAAGGGCGGCCTGCGCTTCCACCCGTCGGTCAACCTGGGCGTGCTCAAGTTCCTGGCCTTCGAGCAGGTGTTCAAGAACTCCCTCACCTCGCTGCCCATGGGCGGCGGCAAAGGCGGCTCGGACTTCGACCCCAAAGGCAAGAGCGACGCCGAAGTCATGCGCTTCTGCCAGGCGTTCATGAGCGAGCTGTACCGCCACATTGGCGCAGACCTGGACGTCCCGGCCGGCGACATCGGCGTGGGTGCCCGCGAAATCGGCTTCATGTTCGGCCAGTACAAGCGCCTGGCCAACCAGTTCACTTCGGTGCTGACCGGCAAGGGCATGACCTACGGCGGCAGCCTGATCCGCCCGGAAGCCACCGGCTACGGCTGCGTGTACTTCGCCGAGGAAATGCTCAAGCGCCAGGACAAACGTATCGATGGCTGCCGCGTGGCGATTTCCGGTTCGGGTAACGTGGCCCAGTATGCTGCGCGCAAGGTCATGGACCTGGGCGGCAAGGTGATTTCGCTGTCCGACTCCGAAGGCACCCTGTACGCCGAAGCCGGCCTGACCGATGCCCAGTGGGATGCGGTGATGGAGTTGAAGAACGTCAAGCGTGGCCGCATCAGCGAACTGGCCGCGCAGTTCGGCCTGGAGTTCCGCAAGGGCCAGACCCCGTGGAGCCTGCCGTGCGACATCGCCCTGCCGTGTGCCACGCAGAACGAGCTGGACGCCGAAGACGCCCGCACCTTGCTACGCAATGGCTGCATCTGCGTGGCCGAAGGCGCCAACATGCCGACCACCCTGGAGGCTGTGGATATCTTCCTGGAAGCGGGCATCCTGTATGCCCCGGGCAAGGCCTCCAACGCCGGCGGCGTGGCCGTGTCGGGCCTGGAGATGTCGCAGAACGCCATGCGCCTGCTGTGGACTGCCGGTGAGGTGGACAGCAAGCTGCACAACATCATGCAGTCCATTCACCATGCTTGCGTGCATTACGGTGAAGAGGCGGATGGCAGCATCAACTATGTCAAAGGTGCGAACATCGCAGGCTTCGTGAAAGTGGCTGATGCGATGCTGGCGCAGGGCGTCGTTTGATCTGAGGCCGTTGGGGCCGCTTTGCGGCCCTTTCGCGACACAAGGCCGCTCCCACAGGGAAATGCGTACTCCTGTGGGAGCGGCCTTGTGTCGCGATGGGCTGCAAAGCAGCCCCCAGGTCCTCAACCTTCACCCAAAACCTCAACCACTTCGATCACTTGCTCCCCCACCGGCCGCCGCCAGACCACCTCATCCC
>NZ_NEIR01000023.1:0-66282 GCF_002112825.1 Pseudomonas sp. B5(2017) | reverse complement strand
CGTCGGTTTCGCCCAGAGCGCCGGCCTGATCCTCGGTGGTTCGATCAGCCAGAGCAACTTCCTCGGTACCGGTAACAAGGTGTCCATCGGCCTGACCCGTTCGGAATACCAGACCCGCTACAACTTCGGCTTCGTTGACCCCTACTTCACTGCCGATGGCGTGAGCCTGGGCTACAACGCCTTCTACCGCAGCACCGACTACGACGACCTCGACGTCGACGTGGCCAGCTACGCGGTGGACAGCTACGGTGCGGGCGTCAGCCTCGGCTACCCGATCAGCGAGACCTCGCGCCTGACCTATGGCCTGAGCGTGCAGCAGGACAAGATCAAGACCGGCAAGTACACCGTTGACGAGATCTTCGATTTCCTCGAAGAGGAAGGCGACAACTTCCTGAACTTCAAGGCCTCGATCGGCTGGTCCGAGTCGACCCTGAACAAAGGTGTGCTGGCAACCCGTGGTCACTCCCAGAGCCTGACCCTGGAATCCACCATTCCGGGCAGCGACCTGTCGTTCTTCAAGCTCGACTACCGCGGCCAGCTGTTCAAGCCGATCACCAACGACTACACCCTGCGCCTGCACACCGAGCTGGGTTATGGTGACGGTTATGGCAGCACCTCGGGCCTGCCGTTCTACGAGAACTACTTCGCGGGTGGCTTCAACTCCGTCCGTGGCTTCAAGGACAGCAGCCTGGGCCCACGCAGTACCCCAAGCCGCGGCGAGGCCAACGGTGGCAAGCCAGGCACCATCGCCGACCCGGACCAGGATCCGTTGCCGTTTGGTGGCAACGTGCTGGTACAAGGTGGTGTCGAGCTGCTGTTCCCGCTGCCGTTCGTCAAGGACCAGCGTTCGCTGCGCACCTCCGTGTTCTGGGACGTGGGTAACGTGTTCGACACCAATTGCGGCAACCAGCCGGATTGCGAGAAGGTCGGTTTCTCGGGCATGGCCAGTTCGGTCGGCCTGGGCGTGACCTGGATCACCGCACTGGGCCCGCTGAGCTTCAGCCTGGCAATGCCGGTCAAGAAGCCGGACGATGCCGACACCCAGGTGTTCCAATTCTCTCTGGGCCAGACCTTCTGAGGTCGGCCCTCGCTTAATGACAACGGTTTATCCAGGAGTGCATCGTGCGTAAGTTGACCCAACTGGCCGTAGTGGCCGCGGCGCTGGTCGCCACCCCGGCTTTCGCCGAAATGAAGGTTGCCGTCCTGAACTATCAGATGGCCCTGCTGGAGTCGGATGCCGCCAAGAAATACGCGGTGGATGCCGAGAAGAAGTTCGGCCCGCAACTGACCAAGCTGAAAAGCCTGGAAAGCAGCGCCAAGGGCATCCAGGACCGTCTGATCAAGGGCGGCGACAAGATGCAGCAGCAGGAGCGCGAGCGCCTGGAGCTCGAGTTCAAGCAGAAGGCCCGTGACTTCCAGTTCCAGTCCAAGGAACTGAACGAAGCCAAGGCCGTTGCTGACCGCGACATGCTCAAGCAGCTGAAGCCGAAGCTGGATGGCGCTGTCGAGGAAGTGATCAAGAAAGGCGGTTACGACCTGGTCCTCGAACGTGGCGCGGTCATTGATGTCAAGCCTCAGTACGACATCACCCGCCAGGTCATCGAGCGCATGAACCAAGCCCGTTGATATGACCGTGACCATGACGCTAGGCCAGTTGGCCGAGGCCCTCGGCGCCACCCTCAAGGGGCCCGAGGCGCTGCAGATTACCGGGCTGGCCACCTTGCAGGAGGCTGGCCCAGGTCAGTTGAGCTTCCTCGCCAACCCGCAGTACCGCAAATTCCTGGATAGCAGCCAGGCTGCCGCGGTGCTGCTGAAGGCGGCGGACGCCGAAGGCTTTGCCGGCAATGCGCTGATCGTCGCCGATCCGTACCTGGCCTACGCGCGCATTTCCCACCTGTTCGACCCCAAACCCAAGGCTGTGGCGGGTATTCATCCCAGCGCCGTGGTGGCCGAGGACGCGCAGGTGGACGCCAGTGCCAGCATCGGGCCGTTCGCGGTCATCGAAAGCGGTGCGCGCATCGCGGCTAATGTCAGTGTGGGTGCACACTGCGTGGTCGGTGCCCGTTGCGTGATCGGAGAGGGCGGCTGGCTGGCCCCACGGGTCACCCTGTACCATGATGTGACCATCGGCAAGCGTGTGGTCATCCAGTCGGGTGCGGTGATCGGCGGTGAAGGTTTCGGCTTTGCCAACGAGAAGGGCGTGTGGCGCAAGATCGCCCAGATCGGTGGCGTGACCATCGGCGACGACGTGGAAATCGGTGTCAATACCGCGGTCGATCGTGGCGCGCTGTCGGATACGCGGATCGCTGATGGGGTCAAGCTCGACAACCAGATCCAGATCGCCCACAACGTGCAGATCGGTGAGCATACGGCCATGGCTGCATGCGTCGGGATTTCCGGCAGCACGCGCATCGGCAAGCATTGCACCATTGCCGGAGGTGTCGGCATGGTGGGTCATATCGATGTCTGTGATAACGTTTTCGTGTCCGGGATGACCATGGTGACCCGTTCGATCACCGAACCGGGTGCCTATTCTTCCGGCACTGCCATGCAGCCACTGGCTGAATGGCGCAAGAGCGCCGCGCGTATCCGCCACCTGGACGACATGGCCAAGCGTCTCCAGCAGCTGGAAAAACGCGTCGATACCGTGACCTCAGGTGGCCAGCCGACATCAGAAGGCTGATACCATTCCCTGAGCAAGAGTGAACAGTCGCTAGCTGGCTCCTCTTTGGACTGCAAAAGGAGCGTGTGGTCAGCACCTGCGCTCCCTATTCTTATTACAGGCTTCCCCCCCGAAATGATGGACATCAACGAGATTCGCGAATACCTGCCTCACCGTTACCCGTTCCTGCTGGTGGACCGCGTGACGGAGCTGGACTACGAGGCCCAGAGCATTCGTGCCTACAAGAATGTCAGCATCAACGAGCCGTTCTTCAACGGCCATTTCCCGGCTCACCCGATCATGCCGGGCGTCCTGATCATCGAAGCCATGGCACAGGCCGCGGGTATCCTCGGTTTCAAGATGCTCGACGCCAAGCCGGCCGATGGCACCCTGTACTACTTCGTCGGCTCCGACAAGCTGCGTTTCCGTCAGCCGGTACTGCCGGGTGACCAGTTGGTGCTGGAAGCCAAGTTCCTCAGCCGCAAGAGCATGATCTGGAAATTCGAGTGCCGCGCCCTGGTCGACGGCAAGCCGGTCTGCTCGGCAGAAATCACCTGCGCGGAACGCTCCCTATGAATTCGATTGATCCTCGGGCCATTATCGACCCGTCGGCCAAGCTGGCCGATGGTGTCGAGGTCGGCCCCTGGTCGATCGTTGGCCCCGATGTGGAAATCGGGGAGGGCACCGTTATCGGCCCGCATGTTGTGCTCAAAGGGCCGACCCGCATCGGCAAGCACAACCGTATCTTTCAGTTTTCCTCGATCGGCGAAGACACCCCGGACCTCAAGTACAAGGGTGAGCCGACGCGCCTGGTGATCGGCGATCACAATGTGATCCGCGAAGGGGTGACCATTCACCGCGGCACCGTCCAGGACCGTGCGGAAACCACCGTGGGCGACCACAACCTGATCATGGCCTATGCCCACATCGGCCACGACAGCGTCATCGGCAACCACTGCATCCTGGTCAACAACACGGCCCTGGCCGGCCATGTGCACGTGGGGGACTGGGCGATCCTGTCCGGCTACACCCTGGTGCACCAGTACTGCCATATCGGTGCCCACGCGTTTTCCGGCATGGGCACGGCGATCGGCAAGGATGTCCCGGCCTTCGTCACCGTGTTCGGCAGCCCGGCCGAAGCCCGCAGCATGAACTTCGAAGGCATGCGCCGCCGGGGTTTCAGCGACGAGGTGATCCATGTGCTGCGCCGTTGCTACAAGATCGTCTATCGCCAGGGCCTGACCGTCGAAGACGCGCTCAAGGAGCTGGACGAACTGGCTGCGAAGCACCCTGAGGTCGATCTGTTCCGTCAGTCGATCGTGAACTCCGCCCGCGGCATCACCCGCTGACATGGCCCAGCTTTGCGTAGCCTTGGTCGCAGGTGAGGCCAGCGGCGACATTCTCGGTTCCGGCTTGATGCGTGCCATCAAGGCACGCCACCCCGACGTACGGTTCATCGGCGTTGGCGGCCCCTTGATGGAAGCCGAAGGCCTGCAATCCTATTTCCCCATGGAGCGCCTGGCCGTCATGGGCCTGGTCGAAGTGCTGGGGCGCCTGCGCGAGCTGCTCAAGCGCCGCAAGCTGCTGATCGAGACCCTGATCGGCGAAAAGCCCGATGTGTTCATCGGCATCGATGCCCCCGACTTCACCCTCAACATCGAACTGAAACTGCGTCAGGCCGGGATCAAGACCGTGCACTACGTCAGCCCGTCGGTCTGGGCCTGGCGGCAGAAGCGTGTGCTGAAGATTCGCAAAGGCTGCGACCTGATGCTGACGCTGTTGCCATTCGAGGCGCGGTTCTATGAAGAGCAGGGCGTACCGGTGCGCTTCGTCGGCCACCCGTTGGCCGACACCATCCCGCTCGAAGCCGACCGCCCTGCCGCACGTGCCGCGCTGGGCCTGGGCGAAGGGCCGGTAGTAGCGTTGATGCCGGGCAGCCGGGGCGGCGAAGTAGGGCGCCTGGGCGCACTGTTCCTGGATGCTGCCGAACGGCTGCGCCAGCAGGTACCGGGCGTGCGTTTCGTGCTGCCTTGCGCCAATGCCGCGCGTCGCGCCCAGGTCGAGCAGATGCTCGAAGGGCGCCAGCTGCCGCTGACCTTGCTCGATGGCCAGTCGCACCAGGCCCTGGCGGCCTGTGACGCGGTGCTGATCGCCTCGGGTACCGCCACCCTCGAAGCACTGCTGTACAAGCGACCGATGGTGGTGGCCTATCGCCTCGCGCCCCTGACCTACTGGATCCTCAAGCGCCTGGTAAAGAGCCCCTACGTGTCGTTGCCGAACCTGCTGGCCCAGCGGGCGCTGGTACCCGAGTTGCTGCAGGACGACGCCACCAGCGAAGCCCTGGCCAACACCCTGGCGCCGCTGGTGGCCGATGGCAGCCAGCAGACCGAAAGTTTCGACGAAATTCACCGCACCCTGCGCCGTGACGCCTCCAACCAGGCGGCCGAGGCGGTACTGGCCTTGCTCAAGGACCGCTGACATGCAAATTGGACTGGACTTCAACCTGGTCGAAGACCTGGTCGCTGGCGTCGACGAAGTGGGCCGTGGCCCGCTGTGCGGCGCGGTGGTGACCGCTGCGGTGATCCTCGACCCGGCGCGCCCGATCCTCGGCCTGAACGACTCGAAGAAGCTCACCGAAGCCAAGCGCGAGGCGCTGTTCGACGAGATCTGCGAAAAGGCCCTGAGCTTCTGCATCGCCCGCGCCGAGGTCGAGGAAATCGACCGCCTGAACATCCTGCACGCGACCATGCTGGCCATGCAGCGCGCCGTGGAAGGCCTGCACATTACACCGAAGCTGGCCCTGATCGACGGCAACCGCTGCCCGAAACTGGCCGTACCGGCGTCGCCGGTAGTCAAGGGCGACAGCCAGGTGCCGGCCATCGCGGCGGCGTCGATCCTGGCCAAGGTGACCCGCGACCGGGAGATGAGCGCATTCGAACTGATCTACCCGGGTTATGGCATTGGCGGGCACAAGGGCTACCCGACCCCGGTGCACCTCGAGGCACTGGCACGCTTGGGGCCTACACCCATTCATCGGCGTTCCTTTGCCCCGGTGCGGGCCGCGTGGGATGCACGTGAAGGCGTCACCGACTCCCTGATCTGAGCTATTAGTTCGTTGCTGCAGGTGTCACGCTATCCTCTGTGGGAGCGGCTTTAGCCGCGAACACCGGCGCAGCCGGTGCCATACACCGCGTTGGATTCTTCGCGGCGGTTCGACGCCTCGATGAACCCGCTCCCACAGGGGCGGCGGTGCGCGCACATTCTTTATTCTCTGGCCGACACCGCAATCCCAAATCCTATCCTCATTTAAGCTACAATCCCGCCCTTGTCGTTCAGCACTGCTACAGGATCTTCCATGTCGGTTCCCTTCGTTCACCTGCGCGTCCACTCCGAATTCTCGCTGGTCGACGGCCTGGTGCGGATCAAGCCGCTGGCCAAGGCGCTGGCCGGGATGAACATGCCGGCGGTGGCGATCACCGACCAGAGCAACATGTGCTCGCTGGTAAAGTTCTACAAGACTGCCATGGGCGCCGGCATCAAGCCGATCTGCGGCGCCGACCTGTGGCTGGCCGCTGCCGACCCGGAAGCACCGCTGTCGCGTATCTGCCTCCTGGCCATGAACCCCAAGGGCTACCGCAATCTCACCGAGCTGATCTCGCGCGGCTGGACCGACGGCCAGCGTAACGGCCTGGTCATCCTCCAGCGTGAATGGATCGCCCCCGCCAGCGAGGGCCTGATCGCCCTTTCCGCAGGCAAGGAAGGCGATATCGGCATGGCCTTGCTGGCCGGCAAGGACGATGAAGCCGAGGCCCTGCTGCAAGACTGGATGGGCATGTTCCCCGAGCGCTTCTACGTCGAAGTGCAGCGTACCAACCGTGCCCGTGACGAAGAGTACGTGCACGCCGCCGTGGCGTTGGCTGACAAGTTCGGCGCTCCGCTGGTCGCAACCAACGACGTGCGTTTCATCAAGCAATCGGACTTCGATGCCCACGAAACCCGCGTATGCATCGGTGAGGGGTGGACCCTCGACGACCCGCGTCGGCCAAGGATGTACAGCGACCAGCAGTACCTGAAGTCGGCCGAGGAAATGGCCGAGCTGTTCAGCGACCTGCCCGATGCCATCGCCAACACTGTCGAGATCGCCAAGCGCTGCAACATCCAGGTGCAGCTGGGCAAGTACTTCCTGCCCGACTTCCCAACGCCCAACGGCATGGGCATCGATGACTACCTGCGGCATGTGTCCCACGAAGGCCTGGAAGAGCGCCTGGCGGTGCTGTGGCCGAAAGAGACCACACCCAATTACGAAGAGAAGCGCCAGGTTTACCTGGACCGCCTGAAGTTCGAACTGGACATCATCATCCAGATGGGCTTCCCCGGTTACTTCCTGATCGTCATGGACTTCATCAAGTGGGCCAAGAACAACGACGTACCGGTTGGCCCGGGCCGAGGATCGGGTGCCGGCTCGCTGGTGGCGTACGTGCTGAAGATCACCGACCTCGACCCGCTGGCCTACGACCTGCTGTTCGAGCGCTTCCTCAACCCTGAACGTATTTCCATGCCCGACTTCGACGTCGACTTCTGCATGGATGGCCGTGACCGGGTGATCGACTACGTGGCCGAAGCCTATGGCCGCAACGCGGTCAGCCAGATCATCACCTTCGGTACCATGGCGGCGAAGGCGGTGGTGCGAGACGTGGCGCGGGTACAGGGCAAGTCCTACGGCCTGGCCGACCGCCTGTCGAAGATGATCCCCTTCGAAGTGGGCATGACCCTGGAGAAGGCCTACGAGCAGGAAGAGATCCTGCGTGACTTCCTCAAGGGCGATGAAGACGCCCGCGAGATCTGGGACATGGCCCTGAAGCTCGAGGGCGTGACGCGCGGTACCGGCAAGCACGCCGGTGGTGTGGTCATCGCCCCGACCAAGCTCACCGACTTCTCGCCGATCGCCTGTGACGAAGAGGGCGGCGGCCTGGTAACCCAGTTCGACAAGGATGACGTCGAGGCTGCCGGCCTGGTGAAGTTCGACTTCCTCGGCCTGCGGACCCTGACCATCATCAAGTGGGCGATGGAGATCATCAACCGCGAGCAGGCCAAGAAGAACCTGCCCGACGTCAACATCGACTTCATCCCGCTGGACGACCGCAAGACCTACGAGCTGTTGCAGAAGGCCGAAACCACGGCGGTGTTCCAGCTTGAATCGCGTGGCATGAAGGAGCTGATCAAGAAGCTCAAGCCCGACTGCCTGGAAGACCTGATCGCACTGGTGGCACTGTTCCGCCCGGGCCCGCTGCAATCGGGCATGGTGGACGACTTCATCAACCGCAAGCACGGTCGCGCCGAGCTGGCTTACCCGCACTCCGACTACCAGTACGAAGGTCTGAAACCGGTACTGGCACCGACCTACGGCATCATCCTGTACCAGGAGCAGGTGATGCAGATCGCCCAGGTCATGGCTGGCTATACCCTCGGCGGCGCCGACATGCTGCGCCGTGCGATGGGTAAGAAAAAGCCCGAGGAAATGGCCAAGCAGCGCGGTGGTTTCATCGAAGGCTGCGTGGCCAACAATATCGATGCGGATCTTGCGGGTAACATTTTCGACCTGGTAGAGAAGTTCGCCGGCTACGGCTTCAACAAATCCCACTCCGCCGCCTATGGCCTGGTGTCGTACCAGACCGCCTGGCTGAAAACCCACTACCCGGCGCCATTCATGGCCGCGGTGTTGTCGGCGGATATGCACAACACCGACAAGGTCGTGGTGCTGGTCGAGGAAGTGCGCAGCATGAAGCTGCGCCTCGACGCGCCGGACGTGAACTTCTCCGACTTCAAGTTCACCGTCAACAATGACGGGCGCATCGTCTACGGCCTGGGCGCCATCAAGGGCGTCGGCGAAGGCCCGGTGGAGGCGATCGTCGAGGCCCGCGCCCAGGGTGGCCCGTTCAAGGACCTGTTCGATTTCTGTGAGCGCATCGACCTCAAGCGGGTCAACAAGCGTACCCTCGACGCGCTGATCCGCAGTGGCGCGCTGGACCGCCTGGGCCCGCACTTCCATGACGAGATCAAGGCCTACCACGCCAACATCGACATCAACCGTGCAACCTTGCTCTCGGCGCTGGGCGAGGCCATCAAGGCTGCCGAGCAGGCCGCCCACACCGCCGACAGTGGCCACGTCGACCTGTTCGGCGGCATGTTCGAAGAGGCGGATGCCGACGTCTACGCCAACCACCGCAAGGTGCGCGAACTGACCCTCAAGGAACGCCTGAAGGGCGAGAAGGACACCCTCGGCCTGTACCTCACCGGCCACCCGATCGACGAGTACGAGACCGAGATCCGCCGCTTCGCCCGCCAGCGCATCATCGACCTCAAGCCGTCACGCGAAACCCAGACCATCGCCGGGATGATCATTGCCCTGCGGGTGATGAAGAACAAGAAGGGCGACAAGATGGGCTTCGTCACCCTGGATGACCGCTCCGGGCGCATCGAGGCGTCGCTGTTTGCCGATGCCTTCATGGCGGCACAGTCCTTGCTGCAGACCGATGCCATGGTGGTGGTCGAAGGCGAGGTCAGCAACGACGATTTCTCCGGTGGCCTGCGCCTGCGGGTGAAGCAGGTGATGACCATGGAGGATGCGCGCACCAAGCTGGCCGAGAGCCTGCGCCTGAAGGTGGCACACGAAGCGCTCAAGGGCGACCGGCTGAAGTGGCTGGGCGAGCTGATTACCCGCCATCGCGGCGCTTGCCCGATCACCCTCGAGTACACCGGCAGCGACGCCAAGGCCATGCTGCAGTTCGGCGAGCAGTGGGCGATCGACCCGGCCGATGGGCTGATTCAGGCGCTGCGTGACCAGTTCGGGCGTGAGAACGTCTTCCTGCAATATCGTTGAACCGACAAAAATTTAATCTCGACCTGAATGCGCCTGATCCCTTAAGGTAGGGCGCCAAACGGATCAACCGGCCGGCCGCCTGGCCGTAGACCCAAGACGGATGACTATGAACCCGAATTTTCTCGATTTCGAACAGCCGATTGCCGACCTGCAAGCCAAGATCGAAGGCCTGCGCCTGGTAGGCAACGACAACTCGCTGAACATCAGCGATGAAATTGCCCGTCTGCAAGACAAGAGCAACACCCTGACCGAAAGCATCTTCGGCAACCTGACCAGCTGGCAGATCGCCCGCCTGGCCCGTCATCCGCGTCGTCCTTACACCCTGGACTACCTGGAGCACATCTTCACCGAGTTCGAAGAGCTGCACGGCGACCGCCACTTCTCCGACGACGCTGCCATCGTCGGTGGTACCGCGCGCCTGGACGGCAAGCCGGTCATGGTCATCGGCCACCAGAAGGGCCGTGAAGTGCGCGAGAAGGTACGCCGCAACTTCGGCATGCCGCGCCCTGAAGGCTACCGCAAGGCCTGCCGCCTGATGGAAATGGCCGAGCGCTTCAAGATGCCGATCCTGACCTTCATCGACACCCCGGGCGCCTACCCGGGCATCGACGCCGAAGAGCGCAACCAGAGCGAGGCCATCGCCTGGAACCTGCGCGTGATGGCGCGCCTGAAAACCCCGATCATCGCCACCGTGATCGGCGAGGGTGGTTCCGGCGGTGCGCTGGCCATCGGCGTGTGCGACCAGTTGAACATGCTGCAGTACTCCACCTACTCGGTGATCTCGCCGGAAGGCTGTGCCTCGATCCTGTGGAAGACTGCCGACAAGGCAGCCGACGCAGCCGAGGCCATGGGCATCACTGCCGAGCGCCTGAAGAGCCTGAACATCGTCGACAAGGTCATCCAGGAGCCGCTGGGCGGCGCCCACCGTGACCCGGCGAAGATGTCGGAAAGCATCCGTGCCGACCTGGTACAGCAGCTGGACATGCTCGGCAAGCTCGACCATGACGCGCTGCTGGCCCGCCGTTACGATCGCCTGATGAGCTACGGTCTCTGATAGCGAGATGAATGGCACCGGCTTCGCCGGTGTTCGCGGGTGAACCCGCTCCCACAGGTATTGCGCAGCCCTCTGAAACGGCGCGATCCCTGTGGGAGCGGGTTCACCCGCGAATGCATTCTCGAATTGAGTGCGGGTTCGATGATCAACCTCACAGCTTGGCTCAACGCCCCCACCTGGTACATCGCCTTCTCCGGCGGCCTCGATTCCACCGTTCTCCTGCACCTGCTGGCCGACTACGCCCGTAATCACGCATCCCCTCCACTGCGCGCCATCCACGTCCATCACGGCCTGCAATCCGCCGCCGATGCCTGGCCCGCCCACTGCCAAACCATCTGCGACAATCTCGGCATCGAACTCCAGGTCATCCACGTCCAGGTCACCCCCGGCGCCAGCCTCGAACAGGCCGCCCGCGACGCCCGCTATGCTGCCTTCAGGCAAGCCCTCGGCCCGGGTGACATCCTGTTCACCGGCCAGCACCGCGATGACCAGGCCGAAACCCTGCTGTTCCGCCTGCTGCGCGGCGCAGGCCTGCGTGGCCTGGCTGCAATGCCGGGGCAGCGGGCGCTAGGGCAGGGCAGCCTGGTCAGGCCATTGCTGGGCTGTTCCCGCCAGCAACTGCAGGACCATGCCCAGGCCAATGGGCTGGCCTGGATCGAAGATCCGTCAAACGCTGACACACAATTTGCCCGCAACTACCTGCGCAGCGAAGTGTTTCCGCTGCTTCAGCAACGTTGGCCGCAGGCCAGCCAGAACCTGGCTCGCGCCGCCGAGCACCTGGGCGAAGCCCAAGGCCTGCTGGACGAGCTGGCCCAAGACGACCTGGCGCTCGCCGGGGAGGGCGCGCCGGTGGCTTGGCCGGGGCTGGACTCCCTCGACCTGGCTACTCTGGTGGCGCTGTCGCCGGCCCGTCAGCGCAATGCCTTGCAATACTGGCTGAGCCACCGTACCCGCCTGCCCGACACCCGGCACTGGGCCGGCTGGGCCGACCTGCGCGATGCCGCCGCCGATGCCCAGCCCGCCTGGCAACTTGCCGATGGGCAATTGCTGCGCAGTCATGGGCGCATCTGGTGGTTGAGCGGTGACTGGCTGCAGCTGCCCGTCGGCGAACTGGCCTGGGCCGATCCCGCCAAGCCTTTGCCGTTGCCGGGTAACGGCAGTGTGCGTCTTGTTGGCGCAGCGCCGCTGCACGGCTTGCGCATTGCCTACCGTCAGGGCGGTGAAGTGCTGGACCTCCCCGGCCGCGGCCGACGCGACCTCAAGCGCCTGCTCAACGAGTTGCAGGTGCCGCTTTTCCTGCGCCCGCGCCTGCCACTGCTGTACCAGGGCGAGCGCCTGCTGGCGGTGGCCAACCTGCCCGGGCTGGTGCAGGCTGATTGCCAGCTGTCCTGGCAGTTGCCGACGAACGCGCAAGGTTTGAGCTGAAGGGTACATTCGGGTAGACTACCCTCCCTTCTTGATACAGCTTCTGTGGGTTCCGCGAAAACACAGGAGTTGCCGATTACCAAGCAGTTTTTTGCTGGGCTGATTCTGGAAATGACGAGCGAGCTCCATGCCGGGGATACCCCTGGTCTGTACAGACGCGGCAGTTTTTCGAGATGCACTGTGATTGACGCAGGTGATCGGGGGCTTCGGCCTTCCTTCGCTTTCTCCGGCGGCGCTGGCCGCCTTAACGCAGACTTCTAGGGTTTTTCATGACGCGCTACATATTCGTCACGGGCGGTGTTGTTTCTTCATTGGGGAAAGGCATTGCCTCGGCTTCCCTGGCGGCCATCCTGGAAGCGCGGGGCCTGAAGGTCACCATGCTCAAGCTGGATCCGTACATCAACGTCGATCCGGGCACCATGAGCCCGTTCCAGCACGGTGAAGTGTTCGTCACCCACGATGGCGCCGAGACCGACCTCGACCTGGGCCACTACGAGCGGTTCATCCGCACCACCATGACCCAGAACAACAACTTCACCACCGGCCGCATCTACGAGCACGTACTGCGCAAGGAGCGTCGTGGTGACTATCTGGGCGCGACCATCCAGGTCATCCCGCACATCACCGACGAAATCAAACGTCGCATCATCAAGGGCGCCGGCGATGCCGACGTGGCCCTGGTGGAAATCGGCGGTACCGTGGGTGACATCGAGTCGCAGCCGTTCCTCGAGGCCATCCGCCAGCTGCGCGTCGAAGTGGGCTCCAAGCGCGCCATGCTGATGCACCTGACCCTGGTCCCGTACATCGCCACCGCTGGCGAGACCAAGACCAAGCCGACCCAGCACTCGGTCAAGGAGCTGCGCTCCATCGGCCTGCAGCCTGACGTGCTGATCTGCCGCTCCGACCACCCGGTCGATGCTTCGTCGCGTCGCAAGATCGCGCTGTTCACCAACGTTGAAGAGCGTGCGGTGATTTCGCTGGAAGACGTCGACACCATCTACAAGATCCCGGGCGTGCTGCACGCACAGGGCCTGGACGACTTCGTCGTCGAGCGTTTCGGCCTGCAGTGCAATGGCGCCGACCTGTCCGAGTGGGACAAGGTGGTCGATGCCAAGCTCAACCCCGAGCACGAAGTGACCATCGCCATGGTCGGCAAGTACATGGAGCTGCTGGATGCGTACAAGTCGCTGATCGAAGCGATGAGCCACGCCGGCATTACCAACCGCACCAAGGTCAACCTGCGCTACATCGACTCGGAAGACATCGAGAACCAGGGCACCAGCCTGCTCGAAGGCGCCGATGCCATTCTGGTACCGGGCGGTTTCGGCCTGCGCGGCGTGGAAGGCAAGATCACCGCGGTGCAATACGCCCGTGAGAACAAGGTGCCGTACCTGGGTATCTGCCTGGGCATGCAGGTGGCCGTGATCGAATTCGCCCGTAACGTGATGGGCTGGAAAGACGCCAACTCCACCGAGTTCGACCGCAACAGCGGCCACCCGGTAGTCGGCCTGATCACCGAGTGGGCCGATGCCACCGGTGCCGTCGAAACCCGCAGCGAAGCCTCCGACCTGGGTGGCACCATGCGCCTGGGTGCACAGGACTGCCAGCTGGCCGCCGGCTCCAAGGTGCACGACTGCTACGGCAAGGACGTGATCACCGAGCGTCACCGTCACCGCTACGAAGTGAACAACAACCTGCTGCCACAACTGGTCGACGCCGGCCTGGTGGTTTCCGGCCGTTCCGAAGACGGTGCGCTGGTGGAAGTGGTCGAGTCCAAGGACCACCCATGGTTCGTCGCCTGCCAGTTCCACCCGGAATTCACCTCGACCCCGCGTGACGGCCACCCGCTGTTCAGCGGCTTCGTCAAGGCAGCCCTGGCTCAGAAGAACAAGGCCTGATCAATGACCCAGAAGATCATTCGCGTCGGTAACATCGAGATCGCCAACGACAAGCCGTTCGTCCTGTTCGGCGGCATGAACGTCCTGGAGTCCCGTGACCTGGCAATGAAGGTCTGCGAGGAGTACGTGCGGGTGACCGAGAAGCTCGGTATCCCGTACGTGTTCAAGGCCAGTTTCGACAAGGCCAACCGTTCGTCGGTAACCTCGTACCGTGGCCCGGGCATGGAAGAGGGGCTGAAGATCTTCGAAGAGATCAAGCGCACCTTCAACGTGCCGGTCATCACCGACGTGCACGAGCCTTACCAGGCCGAGCCTGTAGCCAAGGTGTGCGACATCATCCAGCTGCCGGCCTTCCTGTCGCGGCAGACCGACCTGGTGGTGGCCATGGCCAAGACCGGCGCGGTGATCAACATCAAGAAGGCCCAGTTCCTCGCACCCCAGGAAATGAAGCACATCCTGACCAAGTGCGAGGAGGCCGGTAACGACCAGTTGATCCTCTGCGAGCGTGGTTCGAGCTTCGGCTACAACAACCTGGTGGTGGACATGCTCGGCTTCGGAATCATGAAGCAGTTCGAGTACCCGGTGTTCTTCGACGTGACCCACGCCCTGCAGATGCCGGGTGGTCGCGCCGATTCCGCCGGTGGTCGCCGCGCCCAGGTCACCGACCTGGCCAAGGCCGGCATGAGCCAGGGCCTGGCCGGGCTGTTCCTCGAAGCCCACCCCGATCCGGACAACGCCAAGTGCGATGGCCCATGCGCCCTGCGCCTGGACAAACTGGAGCCGTTCCTGGCCCAGCTCAAGCAACTGGACGACCTGGTGAAAAGTTTTCCGACGGTAGAAACCGCGTAAAGCTCGATTCTCGGGTAAAGTACCGTCCGATCCACCCCTGACCAGTCGGTCAGGGGTTCCCTTCACCCGGCCTGCCCACTGCAAGTCCGCCCGGTGAACGGCAAGAATTTCCTAAGCTAAGTTGTTTTCGTCAATTCTGGAGTGCTTACAACAATGGCAAAAATCGTCGACATCAAAGGTCGTGAAGTTCTCGATTCGCGTGGCAACCCCACCGTGGAAGCCGATGTACTGCTCGACAACGGCATCATCGGTAGCGCCTGCGCGCCGTCCGGTGCTTCCACTGGCTCGCGCGAAGCGCTGGAGCTGCGTGATGGCGACAAGAGCCGTTACCTGGGCAAGGGCGTGCTGAAGGCCGTCGCCAACATCAACGGCCCGATCCGTGACCTGCTGCTGGGCAAGGACCCTGCTGACCAGAAGGGCCTGGACCGCGCCATGATCGAACTGGACGGTACCGAGAACAAGGCCAAGCTGGGCGCCAACGCCATCCTGGCCGTTTCCCTGGCTGCCGCCAAGGCCGCTGCCCAGGACCAGGACCTGCCGCTGTACGCGCACATCGCCAACCTGAACGGCACCCCGGGCCAGTACTCGATGCCGGTACCGATGATGAACATCATCAACGGTGGCGAGCACGCCGACAACAACGTCGACATCCAGGAGTTCATGGTTCAGCCAGTTGGCGCCAAGACCTTCTCCGACGGCCTGCGCATGGGTACCGAAATCTTCCACCACCTCAAAGCCGTGCTGAAGGCCCGTGGCCTGAACACCGCTGTTGGTGACGAGGGTGGTTTCGCCCCTAACCTGGCTTCCAACGAAGACGCTCTGGGCGCTATCGCCGAAGCTGTCGAGAAAGCCGGCTACAAGCTGGGCACCGACGTGACCCTGGCCCTGGACTGCGCGGCTTCCGAGTTCTACGAAGACGGCAAGTACAACCTGTCCGGCGAAGGCAAGTCGTTCGACGCCGAAGGCTTTGCCGAGTACCTGAAAGGCCTGACCGAGCGCTTCCCGATCATCTCGATCGAAGACGGCCTGGACGAGTCCGACTGGGCTGGCTGGAAGATCCTCACCGACAAGATCGGCACCAAGGTGCAGCTGGTTGGCGACGACCTGTTCGTGACCAACACCAAGATCCTCAAGGAAGGCATCGAGAAGGGCATCGGTAACTCGATCCTGATCAAGTTCAACCAGATCGGCTCGCTGACCGAAACCCTGGAAGCCATCCAGATGGCCAAGGCTGCTGGCTACACCGCGGTGATTTCGCACCGTTCCGGTGAAACCGAAGACTCGACCATCGCCGACCTGGCCGTGGGTACTGCTGCTGGCCAGATCAAGACTGGTTCGCTGTGCCGTTCCGACCGCGTTTCCAAGTACAACCAGCTGCTGCGCATCGAAGAGCAACTGGGTGCCAAAGCGGTTTACCGCGGTCGTGCCGAGTTTCGCGGCTAAGCAAGAGATGGTAAAAAGACAGCAGCCGGAGTTGTAGGAACGTTCGTACTGTTCTTTCCTACATTCCAACGGGTTTCTGTCGACGAAGCCTGGCCTCGGCCAGGCTTCGTGCTATTCGAGGCCCCGAAGTAAAAAGTACCCGGCAGCCTTTTTAACCTGGATAACGTGATGCGCAGTCCCTATTGGTTGTTCCTCGTCCTGCTCCTGCTGCTGGGTGGCCTGCAGTACCGCCTGTGGGTGGGTAATGGCAGCCTGGCGCAAGTGACCGAGCTGAAGCAGCAGATTGCCGAGCAGCATGCCGAAAACGAGCGCTTGCTCGAGCGCAACCGCGTGCTCGATGCCGAAGTGCTGGAGCTGAAAAAAGGCATGGAGACCGTTGAAGAGCGGGCTCGCCACGAATTGGGGATGGTCAAAGAGGGCGAAACCCTCTTCCAGTTGCCACAGAAATGATCGAAACCTTACCGGCCTTCTGGGCCGTGATTCCTGCTGCGGGCGTAGGTGCCCGCATGGCTGCCGACCGCCCCAAGCAGTACCTGGAGCTGGCCGGGCAGACCATTCTCGAGCACAGCCTCGACTGTTTTCTTGGCCACCCGATGCTCAAGGGCGTGGTGGTCAGCATTGCCGAAGATGACCCGTACTGGCCTCGCCTGCGCTGTGCCAGCGACCCGCGCATCCAGCGCGCCGCAGGCGGCCGCGAGCGTGCCGACTCGGTGCTCAATGCCTTGCTGATGCTGCATGCCCAAGGGGCGGCGGACAGCGACTGGGTGCTGGTGCATGATGCCGCGCGACCGAACCTGGCGCGCAGCGATCTGGACAAGCTGTTGTCGGAGTTGGCGGACGACCCGGTGGGTGGTCTGCTGGCGGTGCCGGCGCGCGATACCCTCAAGCGGGCCGATGCCGATGGCCGGGTGGGCGCTACCGTCGACCGCAGCACCATCTGGCAGGCCTATACGCCGCAGATGTTCCGCCTGGGGGCGTTGCATCGGGCGCTGGCCGAGTGCCTGGTGTCGGATGTGCTGGTAACCGACGAGTCCTCCGCCATCGAGTGGTCCGGCCAGGCGCCGCGGCTGGTCGAAGGGCGCAGCGACAACATCAAGGTGACCCGGCCGGAAGACCTGGAGTGGTTGCGCCAGCGTTGGGCAGGGCGCCGCTGAGGCTTTGACCAGTGCTGGTTTCTTCGCGGGCATGCCCGCTCCCACAGGTACAGCGCCAGCCTGAAGGTATGCGCAGGACCTGTGGGAGCGGGCGAGCCCGCGAAGAGGCCGGCACAGCCAACACCCCCCTTCAGCCTTGCCGATACTCCGGCAACCCCGCCAACCCTTCCTTCAGGTAATCCACCAGCCGCCGTACCTTCGGCGACAGGTGCCGTTGCTGCGGATACAGCGCCCACACCGCGGTATTCGGTGGCTGGTGCGCCTCCAGCAACGACACCAGAGCACCACTGTTCAAGTGCTCCAGCACGTAATAATCCGGCAACTGGCACAACCCCATCCCCTGCAGCGCCGCGTCCAGCACCGCCTGCCCGCTGTTGCAACGCCAGTTGCCCTGCACTCGCTGGCTGATCTCGCGGCCGTCCTGCTGCAGCGCCCACAAATCCGAGCTGCCCACCAGGCAATTGTGCCGCGCCAGTTCCGACAGGCTGTGTGGCCGACCGTAACGTTCCAGGTAGGCCGGCGAAGCGCACAGGTACATGCGCCGGGGCGCCAGGCGGGTTGCCACCAGTCGTGAATCGGCCAACCGGCCCAGGCGGATGGCCAGGTCCATGCCTTCATGCACAAGGTCGAGGGTATGGTTGCTCAGTTCCACATCCACCCGCAGCTGCGGGTACAGCGCCATGAACCGTGTCACCAGCGGCACGATGAAGCGCTCGCCATAAGCCACCGCGCAGGTCATGCGCAGCAACCCCTTGGGCTCGCTGGCCAGGTCGCCCATGGCGCGCAGGGCTTCCTCGCGGCCATCCTGCAGGCGCTGGCAGTGCTGCAGGAATGTCTGCCCGGCCTCGCTCAGGGTCACCCGCCGGGTACTGCGGTACAGCAAGCGCGTCTGCAGCCGTTCCTCCAGCCGGGCGATCTGCCGGCTGATGTGCGATGAGGAAACCCCCAGGCGCTCGGCGGCCGCGGTGAACTGGCCCGACTCGGCCACGGCGACGAACTCGTCGATGCCTTCCCAGCGGCTGCTCATTGATTGTCCCTGTATGGCAATAATGTTTTGTCTTTGGCCGGATTATTCATCAAAAGGCGGTGAATTACACTGCCAAACTGAATCGACCCTCTGTCTGGAGACCTTTGATGATCAAGTCCCGTGCTGCCGTAGCCTTCGAAGCCAAGAAACCCCTGGAAATCGTCGAAGTCGACGTGGCCATGCCCAAGGCCGGTGAAGTGCTGCTGCGCGTGGTCGCCAGCGGTGTCTGCCACACCGACGCCTACACCCTGTCCGGTGCCGACCCGGAGGGCATCTTCCCGTCGATCCTCGGCCACGAAGGTGGCGCGATCGTCGAGGCGGTAGGCGAGGGCGTCACCTCGGTCGCCGTCGGTGACCACGTCATCCCGCTGTACACCCCGGAATGCGGCAAGTGCAAGTTCTGCCTCTCGGGCAAGACCAACCTGTGCCAGGCCATCCGCGCCACCCAGGGCAAGGGCCTGATGCCGGACGGCACCACGCGCTTCTCCTACAAAGGCCAGCAACTGTTCCACTACATGGGTACCTCGACCTTCTCCGAGTACACCGTGCTGCCGGAAATCTCCGTGGCCAAGATCCAGAAAGAAGCGCCGCTGGAAAAGGTCTGCCTGCTGGGTTGTGGCGTCACCACCGGTATCGGCGCGGTGCTCAACACCGCCAAGGTCAAGCCGGGTGACACCGTGGCCATCTTCGGCCTGGGCGGCATCGGCCTGTCGGCAGTGATCGGTGCGGTCAAGGCCAAGGCGTCGCGCATCATTGCCATCGACATCAACCCGGCCAAATTCGAAATCGCCCGCCAGCTGGGTGCCACCGACTGCATCAACCCGAAAGACTACGACCGCCCGATCCAGGAAGTGATCGTCGACCTCACCGACGGCGGCGTGGACTTCTCCTTCGAGTGCATCGGCAACGTGCAGCTGATGCGTGCTGCGCTGGAATGCTGCCACAAGGGCTGGGGCGAGTCGGTGATCATCGGCGTGGCCGGTGCCGGCCAGGAAATCGCCACTCGTCCGTTCCAGCTGGTCACCGGCCGTGTATGGCGTGGTTCGGCGTTCGGTGGCGTACGTGGCCGCAGCGAGCTGCCAAGCTACGTGGAAATGTCCGAGAAGGGCGAGATCCCGCTGGATACCTTCATCACCCACACCATGGGTCTGGAAGACATCAACAAGGCCTTCGACCTGATGCACGAAGGCAAGAGCATTCGCAGCGTGATCCACTTCTGAGGTTTGCCATGAGCCTGGATAACATCTCCTGCCAGAAGAGCTTTGGCGGCTGGCACAAGCGTTACCGGCATCACTCCAAGGTGCTGGGCTGCGACATGGTGTTCGCCGTCTACCTGCCGCCGCAGGCCGAACAGGGCGAGAAGCTGCCGGTGCTGTACTGGCTCAGCGGCCTCACCTGCACCGACGAGAACTTCATGCAGAAGGCCGGCGCCCAGCGCCTGGCCGCGGAGCTTGGGTTGATCATCGTCGCCCCCGACACCAGCCCGCGTGGCGAGCAGGTGCCGGGCGACCCGGACGGTGCCTGGGACTTCGGCCTGGGTGCCGGCTTCTACCTCAATGCTACTCAGCAGCCTTGGGCCCAGCACTATCGCATGCACGACTATGTGGTGGAGGAGTTGCCCGCGTTGATCGAGGCGCACTTCCCGGCTTCGGGCGAGCGCAGCATCAGTGGCCACTCCATGGGTGGGCATGGCGCGCTGGTGTGCGCCTTGCGCAACCCGGGGCGCTACCGCTCGGTGTCGGCGTTTTCGCCGATCAGCAACCCGATGGATTGCCCGTGGGGCGAGAAAGCCTTCAGCCGCTACCTGGGTGAAGACCGTGCGCGCTGGCGCGAGTGGGATGCCAGCGTGCTGCTGGCCGAGACCCCGGCCGGCGAATGCCCGCCGTTGCTGGTGGACCAGGGCGACCGCGACGACTTCCTCGAGAAGCAGCTCAAGCCTGAAGCCCTGGAGCAGGCGGCACGCAAAGGTGGGCATGAACTGACCTTGCGCCTGCAGCCTGGCTATGACCACAGCTACTACTTCATCGCCAGCTTCATCGAGGAGCACCTGCGTCATCATGCGGTGGCCTTGGGGCGGGTGTAAGGCGTAGCTGTGGTGCTTGCTTCATCGCCTGTAGGAGCAGCCTTGTGCTGCGAATGGGCTGCGAAGCAGACCCTGGGTCTAACGCTATCGCCGATATTGCCGGGGCCGCTTTGCGGCCCATTCGCAGCACAAGGCTGCTCCTACAACGACGGCCCCAATACTGGCTAAAGCAGGTAGAATCACGCCCTGACTCATTCAGGGCGTTTTTCTATGCGTATTGGCCACGGCTACGATGTGCACCGTTTCTGCGACGGTGATTTCATTACCCTGGGCGGGGTGCGTATCCCCCACAAATACGGCCTCCTGGCCCACTCCGATGGCGACGTGCTGCTGCACGCCCTGAGCGATGCCTTGCTTGGCGCGGCGGCGCTGGGTGACATCGGCAAACACTTCCCCGACACCGATCCACAGTTCAAGGGCGCCGACAGCCGGGTGCTGCTGCGCCATGTAGTCGGCATCGTCCAGGCCAAGGGCTGGAAGGTCGGCAACATCGACGCCACCATCGTCGCCCAGGCGCCGAAGATGGCCCCGCACATCGAGACCATGCGCAAGCTGATCGCCGAAGACCTGCAGGTCGAGCTCGACCAGGTCAACGTCAAGGCTACCACCACCGAGAAGCTCGGCTTCACCGGCCGCGAGGAGGGCATCGCCGTGCATTCGGTAGCCCTGCTGTTGCCAGCATGACCGAACTGGAACTGCTGGGCCCGCGCGCATCGGGCGAACCACTGGGTACCGCCGTCCTCAAGGCGGTGGCCGAGGATTTCCAGGTCGACGAAGTACTGGACATCCCCCTGTCGGGCCAGGGCGAGCACCTGTGGCTGTGGGTCGAGAAGCGTGACCTGAACACCGAGGAGGCGGCCCGCCGCCTGGCCCGTGCCGCTGGGGTGCCGGTGCGCACGATCAGCTACGCCGGCCTCAAGGACCGCCAGGCCCTGACCCGCCAGTGGTTCAGCCTGCACCTGCCCGGCAAGGCCGACCCGGATCTGTCGCGTGCCGAGGATGCCAGCCTGCGTGTGCTCAAGCAGGTGCGCCACCAGCGCAAGCTGCAGCGCGGTGCGCATTCGGCCAACGGCTTCACGCTGCGCCTGACTGCCCTGGCTGCCGATCACCAGGCGGTGGATGCGCGCCTGGAACAGCTCAAGCAGCACGGTGTGCCGAATTATTTCGGCACCCAGCGCTTCGGCCACGGTGGCGGCAACGTTCACGACGCTCTCGATTGGGCCGCACGCAAGGCCCTGCCCGAACAGCGCAACGTGCGTTCGCGGTTGCTCTCGGCCGGGCGCAGCTACCTGTTCAACCAGGTGCTGGCAGCCCGTGTTGCCGACGGCAGCTGGGCGCGTGCGCAGGTGGGCGACCTGTTGGCGTTCACCACGAGTCGTAGCTTCTTTCCTGCTGGGGAGTCGGAATGTTCCGATCCTCGGCTGGCGATCCTTGACCTGCATCCGACCGGCCCGCTGTGGGGGGCAGGCGATTCGCCGGCTACGGGGAGTACTGCGCAACAAGAGGATGCGATCGCCGCACGGCAGCCGGCACTTTGCCAGTGGCTGGCCTTGGCGGGCATGGATCACGAACGACGCATTCTGCGGCTCCCTATTGGCGGTCTTACGTGGCATTATCCGGAGCCTGATATCCTGCAACTGGAATTCGTCCTTCCGGCCGGATGCTTCGCCACCGTGGTGGTGCGCGAAGTCGTGGATCTGGTGTCGGCGGGGCAGACGGACAGCTCATGCGTATTCTGATTTCGAACGACGACGGTGTTACCGCACCCGGCATCGCCGCGCTGCACGCTGCGCTGGCGGATTACGCCGAGTGCGTGGTTATTGCCCCGGATCAAGACAAGAGCGGCGCCAGCAGTTCGCTGACGCTGGACCGGCCACTGCATCCGCAGACCTTGGCCAATGGCTTCATCAGCCTCAACGGCACGCCGACCGACTGCGTGCACCTGGGGCTCAATGGGCTGTTGCCACAGGCGCCGGACATGGTGGTGTCGGGGATCAACCTCGGTGCCAACCTGGGCGACGACGTGCTCTATTCGGGCACGGTCGCGGCCGCGTTGGAAGGCCGTTTCCTCGGCGGTACCTCGCTGGCGTTTTCGCTGTTGTCGCGCCAGCCGGACAACCTGCCAACCGCGGCCCATATCGCCCGCCGCCTGGTCGAGGCGCAGTCGCGCCTGGCCTTGCCGCCGCGCACCGTGCTCAACGTCAACATCCCCAACCTGCCGCTGGAGCACATTCGTGGCATCCAGCTTACCCGCCTCGGTCACCGGGCGCGGGCGGCGGCGCCGACCAAGGTGGTCAACCCGCGCGGCAAGGAAGGCTACTGGATCGCCGTGGCCGGGGATGCCGAGGACGGTGGCCCGGGTACCGACTTCCACGCGGTGATGCAAGGCTATGTATCGATCACTCCGCTGCAGCTCGACCGCACCTTCAGTGATGCCTTCGAGCAGCTCGACGGTTGGCTGGAGGGCCTGCTCTGATGCGCGAGGACGATATGCTGCGGCGTGGCATCGGCATGACCTCCCAGCGTACCCGGGAGCGGCTGATCCAGCGCCTGTGCGAGGAGGGCGTTTCGAACACCAAGGTGCTCGACGTGATCCGTCGTACCCCGCGCCACCTGTTCGTCGACGAGGCGCTGGCGCATCGCGCCTACGAAGACACCGCGCTGCCGATCGGCCACAACCAGACCATCTCGCAACCGTTCATGGTTGCCCACATGAGCGAGCTGCTGCTCGAGGCCGGGCCGCTGGACAAGGTGCTGGAGATCGGCACCGGCTCGGGCTACCAGACGGCAATCCTGGCCCAGTTGGTCGAGCGTGTGTTCTCGGTGGAACGCATCAAGGTGTTGCAGGACCGGGCCAAGGAGCGCCTGGTGGAACTGAACCTGCGCAACGTGGTGTTCCGCTGGGGCGACGGTTGCGAAGGCTGGCCGGCGCTGGCGCCGTACAACGGCATCATCGTCACCGCCGTGGCGCCGGAAGTGCCGCAGGCATTGCTCGACCAGCTGGCGCCCGGTGGCCGTATGGTGATCCCGGTGGGGCCAGCCGGCGAAACCCAGCAGCTGATGCTGATCGTGCGCGAGGAGCATGGATTCTCCCGCCGCGTGCTGGGGGCAGTGCGCTTCGTACCGCTGCTCAACGGCCCGCTGGCCTGAACACTGCTGGTTCGAGCCGCGCGATATTTTTACGCCAGCACCGAATTCTTGCAGCAACGCCCTGTCTATCTGGCGGGGTGAAGCGCTAGCGCACAGCGTGTGCCATGGCTTTGCAGCAGTCTTTCACCAACCCTGCCAATGCGGGCGGGCTTGGTTATAATTGCAATAATATTGCATTTCTTGTCTTCATATCGTTTTCGGCACCATGAGGGGAGCGCGGGTGGGTCACACAGTCATTCGGCAGCGCAAGGACGGGTCGGGTTTCACGCTTCTGGTGATTGCACTGGCCATGGGCACGCTACTGGTGGGTTGCTCGAGCACCAGCAGCAACAGCGCGCGGGTGGTCGACCGCAATAACACCGTGCCCAAGCGCCCGGCGGTAACCACCGGGCAGTACATCGTCAAACCTGGCGATACGCTGTTCTCCATTGCCTTCCGTTATGGCTGGGACTACAAGGAACTGGCTGCGCGCAACGGCATCGCGGCGCCTTACACCATTCGCCCGGGGCAAGCGATTCGTTTCAGCAGCGGCTCTACCGGCAGCACCACGGTGGTGTCCAGCCCGTCGTCGTCGAGCAAGACCACGGTCATCCGGCGGCCTGTGGGCAGTACCAGCACACCCCCTGCCAGTACCAGCAAACCGGCCACGCCGACAGCCTCCAGCAGCGCCCCGGTGGTCGCCACGGTGCCTGCCGCGGAGCGCGCGGTAGGCGGCTGGACCTGGCCCGCCAATGGCGTGCTGATTGGAAAATTCGCTTCAAACGGTAGTTTGAATAAAGGCATTGATATCGCCGGTGATTTGGGACAGCCTGTTTTTGCTGCGTCTGATGGTGCAGTGGTGTACGCCGGGAGTGGCTTGAGGGGCTACGGCGAACTGATCATCATCAAGCACAGCGATACCTACGTCAGTGCCTACGGCCATAACCGCAGGCTGTTGGTTCGGGAGGGGCAGCAGGTCAAGGCAGGGCAGTCGATTGCTGAAATGGGGTCCACGGGCACAGATCGGGTGAAGCTGCATTTCGAGATTCGCCGCCAGGGCAAACCCGTCGATCCGCTCCAGTTCCTGCCACGTCGTTGACCGTTGTACCCGGCCTGTTCCTGTGATGTAGAGGGGACAGGCTCCAGCGCTGCCAGGGAGATAGGTGCCGCTCGAGTCTGAGTTCGAACTCAGCAAAGGACTATAACAATGGCTCTCAGTAAAGAAGTGCCGGAGTTTGACATCGACGATGACCTGCTTCTGATGGAGACGGGTATCGTTTTGGAAACGGATGTGGTGTCAGACGAACCTGCTGTATCTTCGGTTCGGACGAGGGCCAAGTCGGGCTCTTCGCTCAAGCAACACAAGTATATCGATTACAGCCGGGCGCTCGATGCCACCCAGTTGTATCTCAACGAGATCGGATTTTCGCCTCTGCTTTCGCCGGAAGAGGAAGTGCATTTTGCGCGCCTGTCGCAAAAGGGCGACCCTGCCGGCCGCAAGCGCATGATCGAAAGCAACCTGCGCCTGGTTGTAAAAATTGCCCGTCGTTACGTGAACCGCGGCCTGTCGCTGCTCGACCTGATCGAGGAGGGCAACCTGGGGTTGATCCGTGCCGTCGAGAAGTTCGACCCGGAGCGTGGTTTCCGGTTCTCGACCTATGCGACTTGGTGGATTCGCCAGACCATCGAGCGGGCAATCATGAACCAGACCCGCACCATTCGCTTGCCGATCCACGTGGTCAAGGAACTGAACGTCTACCTGCGCGCTGCGCGCGAGCTGACCCAGAAACTGGACCACGAACCCTCGCCAGAAGAAATCGCCACGCTGCTGGAGAAACCGGTCGCCGAGGTCAAGCGCATGCTGGGCCTGAACGAGCGGGTGTCTTCGGTGGATGTGTCGCTCGGTCCGGACTCGGACAAGACCCTGCTCGATACCCTGACCGACGACCGCCCGACCGACCCGTGCGAACTGCTGCAGGATGACGACCTGTCGCAGAGCATCGACCAATGGCTGGGCGAGTTGACCGACAAGCAGCGTGAAGTGGTGGTGCGCCGCTTTGGCCTGCGCGGGCATGAAAGCAGCACCCTGGAAGATGTCGGCCTGGAGATTGGCCTGACCCGTGAGCGGGTGCGGCAGATCCAAGTCGAGGGGCTCAAGCGTTTGCGTGAGATCCTCGAGAAGAACGGCCTGTCCAGTGAGTCGTTGTTCCAGTAGCGGAAGCCTGCAACACAAAGCGCCCCGATGATTTCGGGGCGTTTTTGTATGCCTGTTTGAATTGCTGGGGGCGCTGCGCGCCCCTATCGCGACACAAGGCCGCTCCTACAGGAGATCGCGTTGCCTGTAGGAGCGGCCTTGTGTCGCGACGGGCTGCAAAGCAGCCCCAGACATTATGTACTGCGCTACCCCAGTAACATCGCGTGTAAGCCTTTGCTTACTTGTTCTGTCAGCCTTCTATGTACGTTTCAGTAAATCATTGTCGTATCCAGATCCTGCGTTTTCCCAACTCATTGAAAAACCTGGCTTATTCAGCTGTGAGGAAATGTGTCACCTGCAACACCCTGTGAGGTTTAGCGGTTGCCCGCCCGGCTCAAGTCGCTAGTATTCGAACTGTGCACAGGGACATGCACAGGCTTTCAGGAGGAAAGCCAGGGACGTCGCAAGAGGCGATTTCATCAGGATGATGTTTGGGACAAGCAGGGACTACGGAAAAAATGTGGGCGGGTCAAACCGCCCCTTTTTTTTGCCTGCAGAAAACAAAAAAGGCCCCAAGGGGCCTTTTTCGTGTCCGGACGCTATCAGCGCTCCAGGTCTGCAATCTTGCCAGTCTTGCCATCCCACTCTTCAGCGTCCGGCAGGGCGTCCTTACGCTCGGTGATGTTCGGCCAGATTTCCGCCAGTTCGGCGTTCAGCTCGATGAAGTTCTCCATGCCCGCAGGCACTTCGTCTTCCGAGAAGATGGCTTGCGCTGGGCATTCCGGCTCGCACAGAGCGCAGTCGATGCACTCGTCCGGGTGGATGACCAGGAAGTTCGGGCCTTCGTAGAAGCAGTCCACCGGGCAGACTTCCACGCAGTCGGTGTATTTGCATTTGATGCAGTTGTCGGTGACGACGAAGGTCATTTCTAATTCTCTCCTCAGGCGACGGCGGCGGCCCTTCCTCTCAGGGCCGCGCGGTTTGCGGGCATGTGGCTGCAGGCCAGGCTAATAACCTGCAGCACCAGCAAACCGCGGCGGATTCTACCAGCTTGTAGTGGGCGCCGTTATAACAGGTTCTTTAGTTGATATAGCATTTCGATAGCTTGACGCGGGGTCATGTCGTCCAGCTGCAGCTTGCCCAGCTTCTCGACGGCCGGGTGTGGCAGGCTGGCGAACAGGTCGCTCTGGTGCGGGACCTGTGGCACGTCCTTGGCCTTTTGGGCCGGGGGTTGTTCATGCGGCAGGCTGGTGGTTTCCAGCCTCGCCAGGTGTTCACGGGCACGCTGGATGACGGCCGTCGGCACGCCGGCCAGCTGCGCCACGGCCAGGCCGTAGCTCTGGCTGGCAGGGCCAGGCAGCACGTGGTGCAGGAACACGATGCGTTCGTTGTGCTCGGTGGCGTTCAGGTGCACGTTGGCCACCAGCGGCTCGCTTTCCGGCAGCACGGTGAGCTCGAAGTAGTGCGTGGCGAACAGCGTGTAGGCACGCAGCTGGGCCAGGCGCTCGGCGGCGGCCCAGGCCAGCGACAGGCCGTCGAAGGTACTGGTGCCACGGCCCACTTCGTCCATCAGAACCAGGCTGCGGTCGGTGGCGTTGTGCAGGATGTTGGCGGTTTCGCTCATCTCGACCATGAAGGTCGAGCGGCCGCCGGCCAGGTCGTCGCTGGAGCCGATGCGGGTGAAGATGCGGTCGACCAGCGACAGCTCGCAGCTGGCAGCCGGCACGAAGCTACCGATATGCGCCAGCAGCACGATCAGGGCGGTCTGGCGCATGTAGGTGGACTTACCGCCCATGTTAGGGCCGGTGATGATCAGCATGCGTGTGCTGTTGTCCAGGCCCAGGTCGTTGGCCACGAATGGCGTGGTCAATACCTGTTCCACCACAGGGTGGCGGCCCTGCTCGATGCGCAGGCACGGCTCGTCGACGAAGCGCGGGCAGTTCAGGTCCAGGTTCAGTGCACGTTCGGCCAGGTTGCTGAGCACGTCCAGTTCGGCCAGGGCAGCGGCGCTGTCCTGCAGCGGTGCCAAGTGGCTGATCAAGGTTTCCAGCAGGGCGTCGTAGAGCATCTTTTCGCGGGCCAGGGCGCGGCTCTTGGCCGACAGGGCCTTGTCCTCGAACGCCTTCAGCTCCGGGGTGATGAAGCGCTCGGCGCCTTTCAGGGTCTGACGGCGGATGTAGTCGCCCGGGGCCTGCTCGGCCTGCTTGGTCGGCAGCTCGATGAAGTAGCCATGCACCCGGTTGTAGCCGACCTTGAGGTTGGCCAGGCCGGTGCGGGCCTTTTCCCGGGCTTCCAGGTCGATCAGGAACTGGCCGGCGTTCTCGCTGATCGCCAGCAGCTCGTCCAGCTCGTTGTCATAGCCGGCCTTGAGCACGCCGCCATCGCGGATCACCGCCGGCGGGTTGTCGATGATCGCCCGTTCCAGCAGGCTGGCCAGTTCGGGGTAGGTGCCGGTAATGGCGGCCAGGCGTGCCAGGTGCGGCGCCTCCAGCTCGGCCATGGCGTTCTGCAGCTCGGGCAGCGCGCCCAGGGCATCGCGCAGGCGTGCCAGGTCGCGTGGGCGGGCGTTGCGCAGGCCGATACGGGCGAGAATCCGCTCGATATCGCCGATTTCCTTGAGCTGCGGCTGCAGCTTCTCGAAGCGGTAGCCGTCGAGCAGGCAGCGGATCGAATCCTGGCGTGCCTGCAGCACCTTGAGGTCGCGCAACGGGCGGTTCAACCAGCGGCTCAGCAAACGGCTGGCCATGGCGGTCTGGCAGCGGTCGATCACCGACTGCAGGGTGTTGTCACGGCCGCCGGCCAGGTTGATGTCCAGCTCCAGGTTGCGGCGGCTGGCGCCGTCGAGGATGACCGTGTCGTCCAGGCGTTCGTGGCGCAGGCTGCGCAGGTGCGGCAGGGCGGTGCGCTGGGTTTCCTTGGCGTAGATCAGCAGGCAACCGGCGGCGCCGATGGCCAGGGTCAGCTTGTCACAGCCAAAGCCCTTGAGGTCCTTGGTCGCGAACTGCTGGCACAGGGCCTTGCGCGCCGAGTCGCGGTCGAAGTCCCATGGCGCACGGCGACGGGCGCCCGGGCGTTTCTCGGCGGGCAGGTCGCGCGGCCAGTCGTCGGGGATCAGCAGCTCGACCGGGTTCAGGCGCTCGAGCTCGGCCAGCAGGTTTTCCCAGCCCTTGATCTCCTGCACGCTGAAGTTGCCACTGGTGATGTCCAGTACGGCCAGGCCGAACAGGCGCTCGTCACCGAGCAGCGCGGCAATCAGGTTGTCGCGACGCTCGTCGAGCAGGGCCTCGTCGCTGACCGTACCCGGGGTGATGATGCGCACCACCTGGCGTTCCACCGGGCCCTTGCTGGTGGCGGGGTCGCCAATCTGCTCGCAGATCACCACCGATTCGCCGAGCTTGACCAGCTTGGCCAGGTAGCCTTCCAGCGAATGGAACGGAATCCCGCACATGGGGATGGACTGGCCGGCTGACTGACCGCGCGCGGTCAGGGTGATGTCCAGCAGTTTTGCGGCTTTTTTCGCATCTTCGTAGAAGATCTCGTAGAAGTCGCCCATGCGGTAGAACATCAGCTGGTCCGGGTGCTGGTTCTTCAGCTTCCAGTACTGCTGCATCATCGGGGTGTGTGCGGAGAAATCGGAAATTGCTTTATTCATCAAGGGCTTAGAAAGTAGGTCTCAATATTGTGGGGCAAATTGGGGCGTTCTGTGTTGCACGCGCGACGCCGAGACCCACCGGATTTTCAAGCCGCATAGGTTAACACGGCTACCCGGCAGGCTGTACCTGCGATATTCCGCCCGGCGCCGCTGCCGTGGCCGGTAGCGGCCTGGAACAAGTGATGTGCGAGACCGAAGCGGGCGCCCACCCCACCTCACCAAGATGCTAGGGTAGAAGCCTGCCTCCAAGGAGCCCGACATGGACCCGATCACCACGCTTGCCACCCGCCTGGGTGAACACCTGCGCCGCTTCAACGCGCAGGTGACCACCGCCGAATCCTGCACCGGTGGCGGCATCGCCGAGGCCATCACCCGCGTGCCCGGCAGCTCGGCCTGGTTCGAGGCTGGGTACGTGACCTATTCCAACACCCAGAAAACCCGTCAACTGGAAGTGCCCGCGGCGTTGTTCAGCCAGGTTGGCGCGGTCAGCCAGGAAGTGGTCGAAGCCATGGTCCGCGGCGCCCAGGCCGCCAGCGGCGCGCGCTTTGCCGTGGCGGTGAGCGGCGTGGCCGGGCCGGACGGTGGTTCGCCGGCCAAACCGGTGGGCACCGTGTGGCTGGCCTGGGGCGACGGCAACCATGTGTTCAGCGAGCGGCGCCAGTTCGACGGCGACCGCGAGGCGGTGCGCCGACAGACGGTGATCGCCGCGTTAGACGGCTTGTTACAGCTTGGTGCCGAGTAAATCGACGACAGGGGTTTGCGCGGGCGCTTGCCTGTGGAATAATACTGGCTACTTATACAGGTATTCCGGCCGTCAGGGCCAAGTCGAACACGTGAGGATTTCAATGGACGACAACAAGAAGCGCGCCTTGGCTGCGGCCCTGGGTCAGATCGAACGCCAATTCGGCAAGGGCGCCGTCATGCGCATGGGCGACCACGAGCGCCAGGCTATCCCTGCCATCTCCACCGGCTCGCTGGGCCTGGACATTGCCCTGGGCATCGGCGGCCTGCCAAAAGGCCGTATCGTCGAGATCTACGGCCCGGAATCCTCGGGTAAGACCACGCTGACCCTGTCGGTCATCGCCGAAGCCCAGAAAAACGGCGCGACCTGCGCCTTCGTCGACGCCGAACACGCCCTCGACCCCGAGTACGCCGGCAAGCTGGGCGTCAACGTCGACGACCTGCTGGTTTCGCAGCCGGACACCGGCGAACAGGCCCTGGAAATCACCGACATGCTGGTGCGTTCCAACGCTGTTGACGTAATCATCGTCGACTCCGTGGCTGCTCTGGTACCGAAGGCCGAGATCGAAGGCGAGATGGGTGACATGCACGTGGGCCTGCAGGCGCGCCTGATGTCCCAGGCGCTGCGCAAGATCACCGGTAACATCAAGAACGCCAACTGCCTGGTCATCTTCATCAACCAGATCCGTATGAAGATTGGCGTGATGTTCGGCAGCCCGGAAACCACCACCGGTGGTAACGCCCTGAAGTTCTACGCCTCGGTGCGTCTGGATATCCGCCGTACCGGCGCGGTCAAGGAAGGCGACGAGGTGGTCGGTAGCGAAACCCGCGTCAAGATCGTCAAGAACAAGGTTTCTCCGCCATTCCGTCAGGCCGAGTTCCAGATCCTCTACGGCAAGGGTATCTACCGTAACGGCGAGATCATTGACCTGGGTGTTTCCCAAGGCCTGGTCGAGAAGTCCGGTGCCTGGTACGCCTACCAGGGCAACAAGATCGGTCAAGGCAAGGCAAACGCTGCCAAGTACCTGGCTGAGAACCCGGCTATTGGTGCCGAGATCGAGAAGCAGATTCGCGAGAAGCTGCTGACCTCTGGTGCTGTTGCGGCTGCTGGTAAGGCTGCTGCTGCCGAAGCCGATGCCGATGACATGGCCGACGCTGACGCCGGTTATTGATTGCGCGGTAGATAGCCGAACATGTCCGCCGTACTCGACACCCCCGTCGCCATTCGGCGGACAGCCATGGACCTGCTCGCGCGACGTGAGCACGGTCGCGTCGAGCTGACGCGCAAGTTGCGTCAGCGCGGCGCTTCGGACGAGCTGATCGAGCCTGAACTCGATCGGCTCGCCGAAGAAGGGCTGCTTAGCGAAGCCCGTTACCTCGAAAGTTTCATCCGATACCGTTCCAGCTCTGGCTACGGCCCTGCGCGTATTCGCGAAGAGCTAGGCCAGCGCGGTTTGGCGCGTGCTGATATCGAGCAGGCGCTACGCGAGAGCGAAGTGGATTGGGGCGAGCGCATGCGGGACGTTTGGCAGCGCAAGTTTGCTGGCCAGCGTCCGCAAGATCCCCGCAGCCGTGCCCAGCAGACCCGGTTTCTGGCTTACCGGGGTTTCCCCATGGACATGATCGGCCGCCTGCTCAGTGGGCGTGATATCGACGACTACTGAGGGCTGCAAAGCAGCCCCAATCCAGCCGGCAAACGTTATCTGACCGGCATTAGGGTTTACCCGCGAGTACCGGCAACGCCGCTCCCACAGGTTGCGCGGCGCACTTTGGAAATTTGTTCGACAATCAACTGACCTTCAACGCCTCCCTGGCCCGCTGCGTGGTATGCATGGGCTGCGGCTTGGCCCAGTTCTCCGGCAGGTTGATGAAGTCCACCAGCTCGCGCAGCCTGCCCTGATCCCGGCCATTGAAGGCAAATGACAAACGGGTCAGGTGGCTGAAGTTGCCCACTTCGTGCTCGGCACTGCTGTCAGGTTGCTGGTGATACTTGCCACTCAGGCGCAAGTCGGCAAAGCCTTCCTGGATGTCATACAGCGCCGCCTCGCTGAGCGGGTGATGCATGCGGATCACGAACTGGCTCTTCAGCCAGCGGCTGGAGTGGTAGTTGCTGTAGAACTGGTTGATTTCTTCCACTGCCTCGTCAGCGCTGTGCACCAGGCGCAGCAGTTTCAGGTCGCTGGGCAGGATGTAGCGGTTTTCCTCCAGTTGGCGGCTGATGAAGTCCAGGCAGTCGCGCCAGAAGCTGCCACCTGGCGAATCCAGCAGCACCACCGGTACCAGCGGGCTCTTGCCGGTCTGGATCAGGGTCAGCACCTCCAGCGCTTCATCCAGAGTGCCGAAACCACCCGGGCACAGCACCAGGGCATCGGCCTCCTTGACGAAGAACAGCTTGCGGATGAAGAAGAAATGGAACGGCAGCAGCTTGTCGGTGCCGTCCACCGTGGGGTTGGCATGTTGTTCGAAGGGCAGGGTGATGTTGAACCCCAGGCTGTGGTCGCTGCCGGCGCCTTCGTGGGCAGCTGCCATGATGCCGCCGCCGGCACCGGTGATGACCATCAGGTCGGAGCGTGCCAGGGTTGCGCCCAGTTCGCGGGCCAGGGCGTACATCGGGTGCTCCAGCGGAGTGCGCGCCGAGCCGAACACGGTCACCTTGCGCCGGCCCTTATAGCGTTCCAGGGTGCGGAACGAATGGTCCAGTTCGCGCAGGGCCTGCAGGGTGATCTTGGCGCTCCAGCGGTCGGTGTCGTCATGGGCCATGCGCAGGATGGTCAGCATCATGTCGCGGTACAGCGGCAGGTTGGGGCTGTTCGGTGCCACCAGTTGCAGTTGTGCGTCGATGTTGCTCAGGTCGATGTTGTTGTCGCGGAAGTGGCTGAACAGCAGTTCACTCGATTGGTAAGGCATGCAACGTCTCCTTCTGCACCAATACCTCTGACCTCAATCTAGACCCTTGCGCTCAATTGTGCCGGAGGGTTCGGCACAGCCGCCCGTCGGCATGCAGCCACGGGGGATGCGGGTTTGGTTAACTGGGTAGAGCGAAACGTGTCGATGCAGGAGGTGGCGGTATGCATCGCTTGATCATCGAAGTGGACCGGCAGCTTTACCAGCAGCTGGAGAATGCGGCCCAGGTGCATCACCTGAGCCTGGAAGCCGAGTGCCGGCGCAGGCTGTCGGGGCTGGAATGCCAGTCGCGCTACCTGCAGGCGCTGCTGGCAGAGATGCGCGCCGATGCCGCTGAAGGGCGCTGGCGCGCCCGTGAAGACGAGAAGGCGTAGCGATCGAAGTTGGTTACTTCTTCTTGTTGCCGGCCACGCAGCTGGCATTGTCGAACGCCTGGTCCATGATCGGCTGGTTGGTCTTGTAGACCGTGAAGCGGTAGACCATGACCGCGCCTTTGGACATCAGGTTGCGGAAACCGCTGTTGCGGCAGACGCTGTCACCCAGCTGGCTGCGTACCTGTTCGGGGTTGGCCTGCATGCGCGCGGCATGGTCCTGGCGCACGCTCAGGTGGTTGACCAGTGCCTTGCCCTCCACGGTGTAACCCTGGTCGAGGATGTCCTCGTTGATGGCTCGCGGGGTGCCGACACTGCTCTCTTTGGCAACCTTCTGCAGCGTGTTGTTCAGGTCGTATTCCTGCTTGGAAGCCGCCTGGGCTGCCAGGGGCAGGGCGAGCAGCAGGCTCAGGGCGGGGACGATACGGCGCAGCATGAATCTCTCCTGGTTCGATGACTGGCGCTTTGACATGCGCGGGTCGACGGCGTTCCCTGAAAATCGCGCAGGCGCGAGGCTGGGGTACGGTAAAAACAGCGATTATAAGGACCGCGCCGCCACCTGCACAGCAATTGCCCCCTGTTCTGGTAGACTGGCGCCCTTAGTTTTTTCCGAGTCATCCTTGTGTCCATTCCCAACCTGTCCAGAGGCCTGCCGGCATGAGCCATGCGGTAGCGCGCCTGCGCGCCGAACGCCTGGCCCGCAGCAACAAGCCCTTCATCGCCCGTGGTTCGCGTGCCGAGCGCTGCCCCGATTGCCGGGTCATCGCCACTCATTGCCTGTGCGCCTGGAAGCCGCGGGTGCAGGCCGAGTCCGGCGTGTGCCTGCTGATGCATGACACCGAGCCGCTGAAGCCCACCAATACCGGCTGGCTGATCGCCGACCTGATCGAGGACACCTCGGCCTTCGGCTGGCTGCGCACTTCGGTCGACGAACGCTTGCTGGCGTTGCTGGGCGATCCGCGTTGGCAGCCCTACATCGTCTTCCCCGGCGAATTCGTTGCCCAGGAGCGGGTGGTCAGCGAGGTAGTGCGCGAGCCGGGCAAGCGCCCGCTGTTCATCCTGCTGGATGCCACCTGGACCGAAGCGCGCAAGATGTTCCGCAAAAGCCCGTACCTTGACCGCTTCCCGGTGTTGAGCCTGCAGGCCGAGCAGATGTCCCGCTACCGCCTGCGCCGCTCCAAGCGTGACGATCATTTCTGCACTGCGGAAGTCGCTGCCATGTGCCTGGACCTGGCCGGCGATACCCAGGCCTCGCAGGCGCTGGACGCCTACCTGGATGTGTTCAGCCTGCATTACCTGAGCGGCAAGCGGCGCCTGCCGCTGGACGAGCAGGACGACACCCACCAGCGTTTGCATACCTTCCTATAGTCCAAGGGGCACAACCCCTGCTTTGGTTCATAATGACCCTTACCCGAGTGCCCGACACAGAACAGGATCCCCAGATCGATGGCCACTTACGAAATCCTGATTGCCGATGACCACCCGCTGTTCCGTGGCGCCTTGCGCCAGGCCGTTACCCTCGGCCTGGGCCCGGATGTACGCCTGGTTGAAGTCGCCAGCATTGCCGAACTGGAAACCCGTCTGAGCGAAAAAGCCGACTGGGACCTGGTGTTGCTGGACTTGAACATGCCGGGTGCCTACGGTTTTTCCGGGCTGGTGCTGCTGCGTGGGCAATACCCGCAGATCCCTGTGGTGATGGTATCGGCGCAGGAAGAGGCCGCAGTGGTGGTCAAGTCCCGCGAGTTTGGCGCCAGTGGCTTCATTCCCAAGTCCAGCACCCTGGAAGTGATCCAGGATGCGGTGCGCAAGGTGCTCGACGGCGAGGTCTGGTGGCCGCCGCAGGCGTTCGAAAAGGTCGATGTCTCGGCCGAGGCCAAGGCCGCCAGCGAAGGCCTTGCCAGCCTCACGCCGCAGCAGTTCCGCGTGCTGACCATGGTCTGCGAAGGCTTGCTGAACAAGCAGATCGCCTATGAGCTGAACGTGTCGGAAGCGACCATCAAGGCCCACGTGACCGCGATCTTCCGCAAGCTGGGTGTGCGTACCCGCACCCAGGCGGCGTTGTTGCTGCAACAACTTGAATCGGTTGCCAGCAGCTGAGTGCGCCTGGCTTCACGCTTTTTTGACTCGTGCCGGTCTAGTCTGCTGGCCTTTCCGTTGTGAAGTGACTCACATGACATCGCCATTCAAGGGCCAGACCGGCCTCAAACGTATCCTCAACGCCGCCGGCTATTCGCTGGACGGCCTGCGCGCCGCCTTCAAGGGCGAGGCCGCGTTCCGCCAGCTGGTGCTGCTCAACGTGCTGTTGGTCCCGGTCGCCTTCTGGCTGCCGGTCAGCCGTGCGGAGCGGGCCATCATGATCGCCGTGTGCCTGTTGGGCTTGATCGTCGAACTGTTCAACTCGGCGGTGGAAGCAGCCATCGACCGCATTTCGCTGGAGCGCCACCCGCTGTCGAAAAACGCCAAGGACATGGGCAGCGCCGCGCAACTGGTGGCACTGACCATGGTGGCGCTGGTGTGGGGTGTGATCCTGCTTTAAGCGATCGGCGGCAACACGATCTCGTCACTGCGGGTGAAGCCCGCAGTGAAGTTGCGGCACAGTTCGAGAAATTCGCGCATGGCCGAGGTCTGGTACTTCTGTTTGTGCCAGATGAAGTAGAACTGGCGCATCAGGTCCAGCTCCGGGGTTTCTACCGCTACCAAGCTGCCGCGGCGGAAGGCGTCACGCAGGGCCAGGCGCGAGATGCAGCCGATGCCCAGGCCCGACTCCACCGCGCGCTTGATCGCTTCGGTGTGTTCCAGCTCCAGGCGGATGTTGAGGTTGGTGCGGTGGTGGCGCATGGCCTGGTCGAAGGTCAGGCGCGTGCCCGAGCCCTGTTCGCGCAGGATCCACGCTTCCTGGGACAAGGTCTGTACATCGGCGCGGCCCAGCTTGGCCAGCGGGTGCTGCGGCGCGCAGAACACCACCAGTTCGTCCTCGACCCAGGGCTGCACTTCCAGGTCCGGGTGGTTGCAATCGCCTTCGATCAGACCCAGATCAATTTCGTAATGCGCCACCTGTTGCACGATATGCGCAGTGTTCTGCACATGCAGCTTCACCTGGCTTTCCGGGTGCACCTGCATGAAGCTGCCGATCAGCAGGGTGGCCAGGTAGTTGCCGATGGTCAGCGTGGCGCCGACCGCCAGCGAGCCGAAACCGGACTTGCCGTTGAGCAGGTCTTCGATTTCCTTGGCCTGGTCGAGCAGGGCCACGGCCTGCGGCAACAGTTGCTGGCCCAGGGCGTTGAGGCTCAGGCGCTTGCCGGCGCGGTCGAACAGCTGGCAGCTGGACTGGCGCTCAAGCTCGGTGATCGAAGTGCTGGCAGCCGACTGCGACAAGGCCAGCACACTGGCGGCGCGCGAAACGCTCTGGTGCTGGGCCACGGCAACGAAGACTTGCAGCTGACGAAGTGTAAATCGCATATCGATATAACCGATAACACATATCTTGATAATCCAGTTAACAGATATTGTCGCTGCCCCTAAACTATCGCGCAACTGCGCGTCTTGCGCGCGCCGCGTCTTTCTTCAGGAGCCCCATTAAATGAGCAACATGAACCACGAACGTGTCCTCAGTGTGCACCACTGGAACGACACCCTGTTCAGCTTCAAGTGCACTCGCGACCCGGGCCTGCGCTTCGAGAACGGTCAGTTCGTGATGATCGGCCTGCAACAAGAAAGCGGCCGTCCGCTCATGCGCGCCTATTCCATCGCTTCGCCGAACTGGGAAGAGCACCTGGAGTTCTTCAGCATCAAGGTGCCGGACGGTCCGCTGACCTCGCAGCTGCAGCACCTGAAGGAAGGCGACGAGATCATCATCAGCAAGAAGCCTACCGGTACCCTGGTACTCGACGACCTGAACCCGGGCAAGCACCTGTACCTGCTGAGCACCGGCACTGGCCTGGCACCGTTCATGAGTGTCATCCAGGACCCGGAAACCTACGAGCGCTTCGAGAAGGTGATCCTGGTGCACGGCGTGCGCTACGTGAACGAAGTGGCCTACCGCGAGTTCATCACCGAGCACCTGCCGCAGAACGAATTCTTCGGTGAGTCGGTTCGCGACAAGCTGATCTACTACCCGACCGTGACCCGTGAACCGTTCGAGAATCAGGGCCGCCTGACCGACCTGATGCGCAGCGGCAAGCTGTTCAGCGACATCGGCCTGCCACCGATCAACCCGCAGGACGACCGCGCGATGATCTGCGGCAGCCCGAGCATGCTCGACGAGACCAGCGAAGTGCTGGACAGCTTCGGCCTGAAAATCTCCCCGCGCATGCGCGAGCCGGGTGATTACCTGATCGAGCGTGCCTTCGTCGAGAAGTAAGGCGCAGGCTGATGCAAAGAAGGCGACCCTTGGGTCGCCTTTCTTGTGCCTGTGATTCATGTATCGCCTGTGCCGGCCCTTTCGCGGGCTTGCCCGCTCCCACAGGGATATCACAAGGCCTGAGGTCAGTGGTACCCCTGTGGGAGCGGGCAAGCCCGCGAAGAGGCCGGAACAGGCAATACACAATCTATTCGACGCGCGTCTCGCCGCTATACACCAATATCTCCCGACACCGCTTGCACAGGTAGCGCCGCCCCTGGCGCACCAGCTTGTGCCGCTGCGCGGTAAACGGGAAGTCGCTTTGCGGGCACGGGCAGCGGTAGATGTAGCGGGTCACCACGCGCCGTTGCACTTCGTAGTTGTGGCAACGGTTGGGCGGCAGTTCATACACCCCGCGCATGATCAGCTGCCACTCCTCGCCATGGGCCTGGATGCGGTCGCCGAACAGCTGGTGGGCCACCAGGTGCGCCACTTCATGGGCCACGGTCTGGCGCAGGAAGTCTTCCTGGTTTTCGCGGTAAAGCTGCAGGTTGAAGCGCAGCAGGTTCTCGTGCAGGTGGGCGACACCGGCTTTTTGCCCGCGCAGCTTGAAGCTGACTTCCGGGCGCGGGAAGGTGCGTTTGAAGAAGGTTTCAGCTTGCTGGTAACAGGTTTCGACGCGTTGTCTGAGCAGCTCGGGCATGGCGGGGTGGTTCTCCTGACCGGGCATTATGCCGCAACCCCGGGCAGCCTGCCGAGCCACCGGTCAGCGCACAGCCAGAGGCCGCCTTGCGGCGGCCTCAGGTTGATGCCCCAGTGTTGGTCGAGTCTGTTCTAGTTGGTGTAGACGGGCCCCACGCCCAGTCCCCAGATGATCACCGTGGCGGCCATGATCGCCACCAGTACCACAAGGCCCACCGCCAGCACCGAGCTGGAGAACAGGAAGCCTTCGTCGGACGGTATGTTCATGAACGTCGGCAAACCGACGTACAGCAGGTACACCGTGTAGCAGATGGCGGCGGTGCCGATCAGCATGCCCAGCCACAGGTGCGGGTACAGTGCCGCCAGGCCGCCGATGAACAACGGGGTGGCGGTGTAGGTGGCAAAGGCGATGCACTGTGCCATGGACGGGTTGGCATCGTAGGTGCGAGCCATCCAGTGGATGAACGCCCCCATTACCGCCACCCCGGCAAGCATCGCCAGGTACGACATGATGCTCATCCAGATGGCGCTTTCCATGGTCAGCATCACCGCTGGCCGGTCGCCGATCACCCAGCCGACCTGGGTGGTACCGATGAACGCCGAAATGGCGGGGATCGCAGCCAGGATCAGGGTGTGCGTCAGGTACATGTGGCTGATGGTTTCTTCTTCGCCACGAATTTCCCGCCATTCCTGGTCGGGATGGGTAAACAGCCCCACAACGTGATGAATCATGCCGATCACTCCTCTCAATGTTGCCAAACGCCCCCCAGATGGAGCGCAAGCGGCCCGAGGCCCGAACACCGAAGCAAGCGGTAATGTGGCCTTATGTCGCAGTATAGGAAGCCGTTACCCGCATAAACCGAGCTTTTTAGAGCAAATTGCGCTGTAAGGCGCGCTGTTGATTACAATGAAGTCTTTATCGGAATGCCTACAGCGCCGCCGCGTTTGTGCGTAAAATAGCCGGCTTTTGTCACACCTCGCGGATCCAAGCGCTATGGGCACCCTCTCGGTCAACCAGAACAAACTGCAAAAACGCCTGCGTCGTCTCGCCGGCGAAGCCATCACCGACTACAACATGATCGAGGATGGCGACAAGGTCATGGTCTGCCTGTCCGGCGGCAAGGACAGCTACACCATGCTCGACGTTCTGTTGCACCTGCAGAAGGTGGCACCGATCAAGTTCGAGATCGTCGCGGTGAACATGGACCAGAAGCAGCCGGGTTTCCCCGAGCATGTGCTGCCGGCCTACCTCAAGGAACTGGGTGTCGAGTACCACATCGTCGAGAAGGACACCTACTCGGTGGTCAAGGAGCTGGTCCCCGAGGGCAAGACCACCTGCTCGCTGTGCTCGCGCCTGCGCCGTGGCACCCTGTACACCTTCGCCGACGAAATCGGCGCGACCAAGATGGCGCTGGGGCACCACCGCGACGATATCGTCGAAACCTTCTTCCTCAACATGTTCTTCAACGGCGCGCTCAAGGGCATGCCGCCGAAGCTGCGCGCCGACGATGGCCGCAACGTGGTGATCCGCCCGCTGGCCTACTGCAGCGAGAAGGATATCCAGGCCTACTCGGACATGAAGGAATTCCCGATCATCCCGTGCAACCTGTGCGGTTCGCAGGAAAACCTGCAGCGCCAGGTGGTCAAGGACATGCTTGTGGAGTGGGAGCGCAAGCACCCGGGGCGTACCGAGAGCATCTTCCGCGCCCTGCAGAACGTGGCGCCGTCGCAGCTGGCTGACCGCAACCTGTTCGACTTCACCAGCCTGAAGATCGACGAAAACGCTACCCCGCGTTTCCTTGACGTGCTGAACATCTGAGCCCATGCGCGATTACCAGTGGTTGCACGAGTACTGCCTGAACCGCTTCGGCTCGGCCCAGGCCCTGGAGGCCTTCCTGCCGCAGCCGCGCACACCGGCGCAACTGCGTGATATCAGCGACGACCGCTACCTGTCGACCTTGGCCCTGCGCGTGTTCCGCGCCGGGCTCAAGCACAGCCTGGTGGATGCCAAGTGGCCGGCGTTCGAGCAGGTGTTCTTCGGCTTCGACCCGGAGAAGGTGGTATTGATGGGCGCCGAGCACCTCGAGCGGCTGATGCACGACGAGCGCATCATCCGCCACCTGGGCAAGCTCAAGAGCGTGCCGCGCAATGCGCAGATGGTTCTTGACGTGGCCAAGGAGAAGGGCAGTTTCGGCGCCTTCATCGCCGACTGGCCGGTGACTGACATCGTCGGTTTGTGGAAGTACCTGGCCAAGCACGGCAATCAGCTGGGCGGGTTGTCGGCACCGCGCTTCTTGCGCATGGTCGGCAAGGACACGTTCATCCCTACCGATGACATGGCTGCGGCGTTGATTGCGCAGAAGGTGATCGACAAGCCGCCGACCAGCCAGCGGGACCTGGCCTTGGTGCAGCAGGCGTTCAACCAGTGGCATGCCGAGAGTGGGCGGCCGCTGTGCCAGTTGTCGGTGATGCTGGCGCATACCGTCAACCATTGAGATTTGTGTTGGCCCCTTCGCGGGCATGCCCGCTCCCACAGGTACAGCGCCGACCTCAAGTGTGGCGCGAACCCTGTGGGAGCGGGCAAGCCCGCGAAGCATCTAACTGCCTTCTCCCGCCATGCGCCGCTCGTGCTGGAACTTCCAGCGCACATACAGCAGCCCGGCAATGAACAGCCCCAGGCTCACCAGCACTTCTACCCAGCCAAATACCGCCCGTGCCGGGTCGAACGCCGCCAGCACGCCCTTGATGAAATAGATATTCACCACGAAGCAGGTCCAGGCATGTGCCCGGGCGCTGCCTGTCAGCATGCCCGGCAGCAACAGCAGCAACGGCACCAGTTCGATCGCCAGGATCACCTCGACCCGCGCCCCGTGCAGGTTGGCGAACCATAGGTTGTTCACCAGCAGCAGGGCGATCAGGCCGAAGAAGAACGCCAGGCTCAACGCCCGCGTCAGGCGCAGACGCGGTGCCAGCCATTCCAGCGCCGGCAATACCTTGGGCTTCTTAGCCACGTGCGGCCTCCAGGGCCTTGGCGGTGGTCGCCAGGCGTTGGCCAAGGGCGCGACACAGGGCTATCTCGTGCTGGTCGAGCTCGCGCTTGCCATCGGCGCCAGCATGATGGCTGGCGCCATACGGGGTGCCGCCGCCGCGGGTCTCGAGCAGTGCCGATTCGCTGTACGGCAGGCCCATTACCAGCATGCCGTGGTGCATCAGTGGCAGCATCATCGACAGCAGGGTGGTTTCCTGCCCGCCATGCAGGCTGGCGGTTGAGGTGAAAACGCCCGCCGGCTTGCCGACCAGTTCACCGCCCAGCCACAGGCTGCTGGTGCCATCCAGGAAGTACTTGAGCGGTGCCGCCATGTTGCCGAAGCGGGTCGGGCTGCCCAATACCAGGCCGGCGCAGTGGCGCAGGTCGTCCAGGGTGGCGTACAGCGCGCCACTGGCCGGGATGTCCGGGGCCACTGCTTCGCACTCGGTGGAAATCGCCGGTACCGTGCGTAGGCGGGCTTCCATGCCGGCCAGCTCGATGCCGCGGGCGATGTGCCGGGCCATCTCGCTGGTCGAACCATGGCGGCTGTAATACAGCACCAGGATGTAGGGCTGGCTCACGGCAGGATCTCCAGTACTTTCTCGGGCGGTCGGCCGACCACGGCCTTGTCACCGACGACCAGGATCGGCCGCTCGATCAGCTTGGGGTGCCGGGCCATGGCCTCGATCAGTTGTGCGTCGGTCAGCGCCGGGTCGGCCAGTTTCAGCTCCTTGTACTCGTCCTCGCCGGTACGCAGCAGCTGGCGTGGGGCGATGCCCAGCTTGCCGAGCAGGGCCTTCAGGGTGGCAGCGTCGGGCGGGGTCTCGAGGTAGCGCACGATGGTCGGCGCCAGGCCGCGAGCTTCGAGCAGTTCCAGGGCGCCGCGGGATTTCGAGCAGCGCGGGTTATGATAGAGCGTGAGGTCGGTCATGTCGGGTCGCATCCAGCAGGGTGTGGCGGCTATTCTAACCGCAGCGACTGACCAATTTGCTTTAAAACTCGAGAAGGATTGACCCATGGCAAGGCGTCTGGCAGCAGTACTGGCCATCACCGCGAGCCTGTTGCTCGGTGGTTGCGGTGCCGATTATGGCGTGGACCAACACGGTAATACGGTTAAGGCCGAACAGATCGACGGGCACTGGCTGGTGCTCAACTACTGGGCCGAATGGTGCGGGCCGTGCCGTACCGAAATCCCTGAACTGAACGCGGCAGCCAAGCAGTGGGCGGCCGACGGTATCAAGGTGGTGGGGGTGAACTTCGATGGCTTGCAGGGGCAGGAGCTGAAGCAGGCTGCCGAAACCTTGGGCATCGCTTTCACCGTGTTGGCGCAGGACCCGGCCGAGCGCTATGACCTGCCACGTAGCGAGGCATTGCCGGTGACCTACATCATCGATGACAAGGGCAAGGTGCGGGAACAGCTGATGGGCGAGCAGACCCTGGAAGGGCTGCAGGCCAAGATCAAGGCACTGAAGGGCGCCTGATGCATTTGGGGGCTGCTTTGCAGCCCATCGCGACACAAGGCCGCTCCTACAGGAGATCGCATCCCCCTGTAGGAGCGGCCTTGTGTCGCGATGGGCCGCAAAGCGGCCCCGGCAATACTCAGCCTTCCTCAGGCCAGAAGCGCAGCGGCTTGCCTTCGGCCGGCCAGAAACGCATCTGCTCGATAGGCGACACATCCCAGCGCTGCACTGTTTCCAGCGCCTGCAGGAAGCGCTTTTCCTGCTCCATCAACGCCGGTGCGCAGAGCTTGCGGGTCTTGCCGACCTTGCCGAAGCTCAGGTGCTCGCCGTCCAGTGTGTACGGCGCAAACCAGTGGTTGCAGCCGCCGTTGCCATAGGCACGGCCATCGCTGGCCAAGGTCAGGGTCAGGTGGCTGTAATCGATCAGCGGCCGTTCGCCAATCCACTCCAGCACGTAGCTGCGCTCCTGCTGCAGTTTCGAAGGTTCCGCGGCGCAGCCGAGCAGGCCGGTGGCAATCAGCACGCCGGTCAGCAGATTCTTCACTCGGCGCTCTCCTGGCAACGCGGGCACAGGTGTTTTTCGCCACGGCTGGCCCAGCCCAGCTCGGCAACGCGCGCGCTGGCGGCAGGCTGGCGGGCTTTCTTGCCCAGCTTGGCGTCCACCGCGAACTCGAAGTCCAGCACGGCGTCGCAGCTGTCGCACGCAACCTGCCAGGTGAGGATTTCCAGCTCGTTGAACACCGGGCCGCTGGCCACGGCAACCCACTGGCCGCGTGGGTTGATCAGGTGGCGCACGCTCTCCACTGTCAGGCGCATGGACAAGTCCTTGCTGCCCTTGAGGGTGACCAGCAGGGTGTCGCCTTTGTGCATCGAACCGCCGTTGCCGGTGACCTGATAGCGGCCCGGCACCAGGGCGCGGCACTCGATCAGGGTGTGTTGCGGGTTGAAAAGGGTGTAGCGGAAATCGTGCTCGACCATGGGTCCTCCAGAAATGCCGCGTATCCTAGCACTAACCCATCACCAGATTCTGTGGATTGCCTGCCGCCCAGCGGTTGATGTTGTCCAGCGTGGTCGCGGCGATGGCATCCAGTGCCTCGCGGGTAAGGAACGCCTGGTGGGCAGTGATGATCACGTTGGGGAAGGTCAGCAGGCGGGCCAGTACGTCGTCCTGCAGCGGCAGGTCGGAGCGGTCTTCGAAGAACAGCTGGGCTTCTTCTTCGTAGACGTCCAGGCCCAGGTAGCCGAGCTGGCCGCTCTTCAGCGCGTCGATCAGCGCCGGGGTGTCGACCAGCGCGCCGCGGCCGGTGTTGATCAGCATGGCGCCGGGCTGCAGCTGGGCCAGGCTTTGTGCATTGACAAGGTGCCGGGTGTGCTCGGTCAGCGGGCAGTGCAGGCTGATGACGCGGGCTTCGCGCAGCAGTTCGGGCAATGGCAGGTAGCGCGCGCCCAAGGCCAGCAGGTCGGGGTTGGGGTAAGGGTCATAGGCCAGCAACTGGCAGCCGAAACCGGCCATGATGCGGGCAAAGGCGGTGCCGATCTGGCCGGTACCGACCACGCCGACGGTCTTGCCGTGCAGGTCGAAGCCGGTCAGCCCATGCAGGGTGAAGTCACCCTCGCGGGTGCGGTTGTAGGCCCGGTGCAGGCGCCGGTTCAGGGCCAGGATCAGCGCCACCGCGTGTTCGGCCACGGCGTGCGGCGAGTAGGCCGGCACTCGCACTACGGTCAGGCCCAGGCGCTGGGCGGCGGCCAGGTCGACATGGTTGTAGCCGGCCGAACGCAGGGCGACCAGGCGCGTGCCACCTGCGGCCAGGCGTTGCAGCACCTGGGCGTCGAGCTCGTCATTGATGAAGGCGCATACCACCTCGTAGCCATCGGCCAGGGCAGCGGTGTCGAGGGTCAGGCGGGCAGGCTGGAAGTGCAGGTCCAGGGTGGTGCCGTTGGCGGCACTGGTGAAGCTTTCCTGGTCGTAGTGCTGGCTGCTGAACAACAGGGCGCGCATGGTGGGGCTTCCTTTGCAATGGTCTGGGGATTGTAGCCAGCGGGTTGAAAGGGGTGTTGACCTGGACCGGCCCTATCGCCGGCAAGCCAGCTCCCACAGGTACAACACAGCCTTCAAGAGCAGTGATTTCCTGTGGGAGCTGGCTTGCCGGCGATAGGGCCGGTGAGGTCAGGCGCTCAACCTTGCCTGCGCCGCCAAGCGGTTGATTGCCGCATCCAGTTCGTCCAGTGCCTGCTGTGCCAGCGGGTTTTCCTGCTTGAGCAAGGTCTCGCTGCGCTGGCACGCGGCCCGCAACTGCGGCACGCCGCAATAGCGCGAGGCGCCGTTCAGGCGGTGCACCTGTTCGATCAGGCCGTTGCGGTCGTCGGCCTCGCGGGCAGCGCGTATGGCTTCGCGGTCGGCTTCCAGCGAGGTCAGCAGCATGCTCAGCATATCCGCCGCCAGGTCCGCCTTGCCGGCGGCCAGGCGCAGGCCTTCCTCGGGGTCCAGCACCTTCAGGTCATCACCGTTGGCCAGTTGCTCGGCCAGGCGTTCCTGCTGTGGCGCGCCCAGGCTCAGGCCGGTCCATTTCATTACCACCTGGGCCAGCTGCCGTTCGCTGATCGGCTTGGTCAGGTAGTCGTCCATGCCACCGTGCAGCAACGCGCGCTTCTCGTTGGCCATGGCGTGGGCGGTGAGGGCGACGATCGGCAGCGGGTTGCCGCTTTGGGTGTTTTCCCACAGGCGAATCTGCTCGGTGCAGGCGCGGCCGTCCATGCCGGGCATCTGCACGTCCATCAGCACCAGGTCGAACGGCTCGTCCTGCACCGCCTGCACCGCCGCATAGCCGTTGTCGACAGCCAGCACCTCGGCGCCCAGGTCTTCGAGCAGGGTCTGCACCAGCAGCAGGTTGGCGGGGTTGTCGTCGACGCAGAGGATCTTCGGCTGGCGCTGGCCGTTGACGCTGTTCACCTCGCCCTGCGGGCGGCGCGGCTGCACCAGTTCCAGCAACAGGCGGCGCAGTTTGCGCGTGCAGGTCGGCTTGGACAGCAACTGGCCATGGCCGTTGGGCAGGTACGGATGGTACAGCGCCTGCTCGGTGGTCGGGCACAGCACCACGCACTGGCAATGGTAGCGCTCGAGCTGCTGGTGGTAATGGCCCAGCTGCTCGGGCGACAGGTTGCCAAGGTTGGCCCCGAGCACGGCGAACTCGAACGGCAAGCCAGCCTGGCTGGCGGCCTGCACACCCTGCAGCAGCTGGTCGTAGGAGGCGAACAGGCTGACGCTGAGGCCGCAGTCTTCCAACTGGTGTTCCAACGCCTGGCGCGCCAGCTCGTGGCCGTCGACGATGGCTGCGCGGCGGCCCAGCAGCGGTTGCAGCGGCAACTCCTCGACACCATCGTGGGCCTTGGGCAGGTTGAGGCTGATCCAGAACTGCGAACCCTCGCCCGGGGTGCTGTCGACGCCGATCTCGCCGCCCATCTGCTCGATCAGGCGCTTGGAAATCACCAGCCCCAGGCCGGTGCCGCCGGGCTGGCGGGCCAGCGAGTTGTCGGCCTGGCTGAAGGCCTGGAACAGCGTACGCACATCCTGTGGCGACAGGCCGATGCCGGTGTCCTGCACGCTGATGCGCAGCTGCGCACTGTCTTCGTGCTCGTCTTCGAGCATGGCGCGCACGACGATGGTGCCTTCGCGGGTGAACTTGATGGCGTTGCTGACCAGGTTGGTAAGGATCTGCTTGAGCCGCAACGGGTCGCCGATCAGCGACGACGGGGTATCGCGGTAGATCAGGCTGAGCAGCTCCAGCTGCTTGGCGTGGGCGGCCGGGGCGAGGATGGTCAGGGTGTCCTGGATCAGGTCGCGCAGGTTGAAGGGGATGCTGTCGAGCACCAGCTTGCCGGCCTCGATCTTGGAGAAGTCGAGGATCTCGTTGATGATCCCCAGCAGGTTGTCGGCGGATTTCTCGATAGTGCTCAGGTAGTCCAGCTGGCGCGGTGTCAGCTCGCTTTTCTGCAGCAGGTGGGTGAAACCGAGGATGCCGTTGAGCGGGGTGCGGATTTCGTGGCTCATGTTGGCCAGGAACTCCGACTTGATGCGGCTGGCTTCCAGGGCTTCCTTGCGCGCCATGTCCAGCTCGATGTTCTGGATCTCGATGGTTTCCAGGTTCTGGCGCACGTCCTCGGTGGCCTGGTCGATGCTGTGCTGCAGCTCTTCGTGGGCGTTGTGCAGGGTTTCGGCCATGCGGTTGATGCCGCGCGCCAGCTCGTCCAGCTCATGGCTGCCCATGGCCGGCAGGCGTTCCTCGAGGTGGCCGTCCTTGAGCTGGTTGACCGCGTGCTTGATGCGCTTGATCGGGTCGTTGATGGTGCGGCTCATGCGCAGTGCCAGCAGGCCGCTGAGCACCAGGCAGGCGAGGATCAGCAGCAGGCTGGTGAACAGGTTGCGGTAGCCGCGCAGCAGGGTGCCGTCGTGGGACAGCTCGATCTCGACCCAGCCCAGCAGGCGTTCGGATTCGGCCGGCACGGCATCGGTGGCCAGGTCGCGATGGTGGCCGAACACCGGCATCAGGTAGCGTGTGGCGTCATTGCCGCTGCGTTGCAGCAGCTGGGTGCCGGTGCCGCCGCTGGGTGGCTGGTTGAGCATGCTCGGGCCGGCGTGGGCCAGGCGCGTGCGGTCCGGGGCCAGGAAGGCGACCGCACGCACATCGGCCTGCTCCAGGGTTTGCGCGGCAATGCGCTCAAGTTGTGCCGGTGCCAGCTTGGCCATGGCGGGTGCGGCCAGTGGCGCCAGTTGCTCGGCGATCATCTTGCCGCGTTGCAGCAGCTGGGTGCGCAGGTCGTTCTGTTGCAGCCAGGTGAAGTAACTACCCAGCACCAGGGCCATCAGGCCGGCCGGCAGCAGGGCCAGCAGCAGGACCCGGCTGCGAATTCCCAAGCGATCGAGCACACTCGCCTCCTGTCATGTGCCTGGACGCCGTCAAGCGATGACGGCCAAGCCGGGAAGTTACTCCGCCTGCCGCGCTATTGCACCTCTTTAGTACGTGTTTTGCGCCCTTGCAGGGGCTTTGGTCGCAGGGCGGTTGCCTGGCAGGCGCTGGATACTCAATAATTGCGCAATTGAGAATGCATGGCAGTTGCCAATGAATCCTGTAGCTATTCACAACTCCAATATCCTCGCCATCGAGGATGACCCGGTCCTCGGTGCCTACCTGCACGAAGAGCTGCAGCGCGGCGGCTTCCAGGTGACCTGGTGCCGCAATGGCCTGGAGGGCCTGGAAACGGCGGGGCGCCAGGCTTTCGACGTGGTGCTCATGGACATCCTGCTGCCCGGGCTCAACGGCCTGGATGCCCTTGCGCAGTTGCGCAAGCGCAGCGCCACGCCGGTGATCCTGATGTCGGCGCTGGGCGCCGAGGCCGACCGCATCAGCGGTTTCCAGCGCGGTGCCGACGACTACCTGCCCAAGCCGTTCAGCATGGCCGAGCTGCAGGTACGCATCGAGGCCATCCTGCGCCGCGTCGCCCTCGAGCGGCGCCATCAAGCCCCGCAGGCGCGTGCCGGCAGCGGCGAACTGCAATACGACGAGGCACTGTGCGACGTGCGCCTGGAGGGTCGCCTGGCCGGCCTGACTCCCAGCGAATACCGCCTGCTCGACATCCTCAACCGCAACCTCGACGAAGTGCTGAGCAAGCCGTTCCTCTACCAGCAAGTGCTGCAGCGAGGCTATTCGCGGCATGACCGCAGCCTGGACATGCACGTCAGCCAGATCCGTCGCAAGCTCAAGGGCATCGGCTATCACGAACGGCAGATCCGCACCGTGTGGGGCAAAGGCTACGTACTCAGCGCCAGCGAGGCGGAGTGACCCATGCTCGACCGCCACTCGCTGTTCTGGAAGCTGGCGATCCTGCTGGTGGGCTTCTGCCTGCTGATGATCGGCCTCAGCTACACCTGGGGTCGGCACATGGAAACCCAGAACGCCTTCCTCTCGGAACCGGCGCGGCAGGCCTTGCGTGGCTACGCTGCCGAGGCCGAGCAGGCCTGGCGCAGCGGTGGGCGGGCAGGGCTGGACCGTTGGGTGGCGGCGATGCACCAGCGCGAACGCGGCTGGGTTGGCGTGCTCGACCTCAACCTGCGGCCGCTGGACAGCGCCAGTCTCGACCCGCAGATCATGCAGCGGCTGACCCGCCTGCGCGGTGTCGACTGGCCGATGAGCCGGCGCAGCGTCGAGCAGCCGTGGCTGCGCATACCGTTCCCGGGGGCTCCGGAGCAGGGCCTGCTGGTGATCGAACTACCGCAGCGCTTCAACCCCGGGCAGTATCGGATGCTGTGGCGCATCGTCACCAACGGCATCATCCCCGGCCTGTTCACCCTGCTGTTGTGCGTGGGCCTTTACCGCATGCTGATCGTGCCGTTGAACCAGTTGCGCGAGCAGGCCAATGCCTGGCGCGCCGACCAGTTGTCGGCTCGCCTCGACCCACGCACCATCGCCCGGCATGACGAGTTGGGCGAACTGGCCCGGGCCTTCGACCAGATGGCCGAGCGGCTGCAGGGTACGGTAGCCATGCAGCAGCAGTTGCTGCGTGACCTGTCCCACGAAATGCGTACGCCACTCAGCCGGCTGCGGGTGGCCTGCGATGGCGAAACCGACCTGCAGCGCCTGCGTGAACGCCTGACGCGGGAGGTGGACTGCATGCAGCAGCTGGTCGAGGACACCCTGCAACTGGCCTGGCAGGACGCCGAACGTGCGCCGATGAACCTGGAGCCGATCGAGGTGCAGGCGCTGTGGGAGCTGCTGGCCGAGAATGCCAGCTATGAAAGCGGCTGGTCGCTGGCGCGGCTGCGCTGCGAAGTACCGGCCGACTGCTGGGTGCAGGGCAACCTGAACCACCTGGCCCAGGCGCTGGAGAACCTGTTGCGCAATGCCATTCGTCATTCGCCAGCCGATGGTGTGGTGCGCCTCGGTGGGCAGCGTGAAGGCGGGTATTGGCGGTTGTGGCTGGAAGACGAAGGCGGAGGCGTGGCTGAAGAAGACCTGGAGCGGATCTTTGCACCGTTCTCGCGGCTGGACGGTTCGCGGCCCGGGGATGGCGGTTTCGGCCTGGGGCTGAGCATTGCCCGCAGTGCCATCCAGCGCCAGGGTGGCACCTTGTGGGCGCAGAATGGCAAGCGCGGGCTGCGGTTGTGGATGAGATTGCCGTTACATGTGCCGGCCTCACCACAGCGCTTGAATTTAACGCGGTCCCTGTAGGAGCGGCCTTGTGTCGCGATGGGGCGCGCAGCGGCCCCTAGGTTTCAGCTTCGCCGCATATATTGCCGGGGCCGCTGCGCGCCCCATCGCGACACAAGGCCGCTCCTACAAAGGCCGTGCACGCAATACACGCCGATATATAGCTTGTAGCTATATTCACCACAGATTGCGTGATATGGCCGGGAAGGGTTTGCCGGTATGATAGGCACCCCTGCCGTCCGGATTGTGAAATACGCCATGACCTTGCAGTACCCAACCATCGCCGATTGCGTCGGCAATACGCCCCTGGTTCGCCTGCAGCGTATCGCTGGCGAAACCAGCAACACCCTCCTGCTCAAGCTCGAAGGTAACAATCCCGCCGGCTCGGTGAAGGACCGCCCGGCACTGTCGATGATCACCCGCGCCGAACTGCGTGGCCAGATCAAACCCGGCGACACCCTGATCGAAGCCACCTCCGGCAACACCGGCATCGCTCTGGCGATGGCTGCGGCGATCAAGGGCTACAAGATGATCCTGATCATGCCCGACAACTCTACCGCCGAGCGCAAGGCCGCCATGACCGCCTACGGCGCCGAGCTGATCCTGGTGACCAAGGAGGAGGGCATGGAAGGCGCCCGTGACCTGGCCGAGAAGCTGCAGGCCGAAGGCCGCGGCCTGGTGCTGGACCAGTTCGCCAACGGCGACAACCCCATCGCCCACTACAACAGCACCGGCCCCGAGATCTGGCAGCAGACCCAGGGCACCATCACTCATTTCATCAGCTCCATGGGTACCACCGGTACCATCATGGGCTGCTCGCAGTACCTCAAGGAACAGAACCCGGCGGTGCAGATCATCGGCCTGCAACCAATGGAAGGCTCGGCCATTCCGGGCATCCGCCGCTGGCCCGAGGAATACCTGCCGAAAATCTTCGACGCCAGCCGTGTCGACCGCGTGGTCGACATGTCGCAGCAGGAAGCCGAGGAAACCACCCGTCGCCTTGCCCGTGAAGAGGGCATTTTCTGCGGCGTGTCTTCCGGTGGTGCAGTCGCGGCCATGCTGCGCCTGTCCCGCGAGGTGGAAAATGCCACGATGGTCGCCATCATCTGCGACCGCGGCGACCGTTACCTGTCCACCGGCCTGTTCGACCCGAGCTAAATGTCCAAGAAGAAAAGCAACAGCGGCCTGCGCTTCCAGCCGGCCGGCGGCAACCGCAGCCCCCAGGTCCCGGTGGGCAAGAAGCAGCGCCTGGAAATCGAGCGCCTGGCCGGTGACGGCCGGGGCATTGCCTTCCACGAGGGGCGCACCTGGTTCGTCAGTGGCGCCCTGGCCGGCGAGGCCGTAGAGGCGCGGGTGCTCAATGCCCGCGGCAAAGTGGTCGAGGCCCGCCTTGAGCGCCTGCTGCAGGCCAGCCCCGAGCGCCGTCAGGCACCATGCCGGCATTACGAGCGCTGCGGTGGCTGCAACCTGCAGCACCTGCCGCATGAAGCGCAACTGGCGCTCAAGCAGCGCACCCTGGCCGAGCAGCTGCAGCGGGTGGCCGGCGTGCAGCCCGAGGAATGGGCCGCACCGCTGAGCGGGCCGGAGTTCGGTTACCGGCGCCGCGCCCGCGTGGCCGTACGCTGGGACGCCAAGGCGCGCCAGCTGGAGGTCGGCTTCCGCGCCGAAGCCAGCCAGGACATCATTGCCATCGACGATTGCGCGGTGCTGGTACAGCCCTTGCAATCGATTCTGCGCCACTTGCCGACCGTGCTGCGCTCGCTGAGCAAGCCGCAGGCGCTGGGCCATGTGGAACTGTTCAGCGGCACTGCCGAGGCGCTGCTGGTGCGCCATGTCGCGCCGTTGCCGGCTGAAGACCTGGCCAGGTTGCAGGCATTCTGCGAGCAGGCCAATGCCCAGCTGTGGCTGCAGGGCGAAGGTGAGCCGGCGCCAGTGGACCCGGCCGCGCAACTGGGCTTTGCCCTGGCGCCCTGGCAGCTGGAGCTGGCCTGGCGCCCGGGTGACTTCGTGCAGGTGAATGCCCAGGTCAACACGGCGATGATCGAGCAGGCCCTGGCATGGCTGGCACCCCAGGCCGACGAGCGCGTGCTGGACCTGTTCTGCGGCCTGGGCAACTTCGCCCTGCCGCTGGCCCGCCAGGCGCGCGAGGTGGTTGCTGTGGAAGGTGTGCAGGCCATGGTCGATCGGGCCGCGGCAAATGCCCGGAACAACAATGTGCATAACGCACGGTTTTTTCAGGCCGATTTATCGCAGCCTTTGGCGGGCGCCGGATGGGCCGCCGAGGGCTTTTCTGCGGTACTCTTGGATCCACCGCGCGACGGTGCTTTCGAGGTGGTGCAAGGCATCGCCCGCCTCAAGGCCAGAAGGCTGGTCTATGTATCGTGCAACCCGGCCACGCTGGCGCGAGACGCCCAGGTGCTGGTCGGCCAGGGGTACCGGTTAAAAAGGGCCGGGATTCTCGACATGTTTCCTCAGACGGCGCATGTCGAGGCCATGGCGTTATTCGAAGCGGGCTAGCTGACTGGCCCCTTGGTGCGGCTTTCACGGAAGGGTGGCCGCACGGTGATTGCCAGCGCACCCGCGTGGTGCGCTGTATGGAAAGGTAAAACAAAGATGGTACAGGTGAGAGTGCACCAGCCGGTCAACACCGACGGCAGTATCAATCTCGAAGCATGGTTGGACCATGTGGTAAGCGTCGATTCGGCACTGGATCGCGCAGCGCTGAAAGAGGCCTGCGAGTTTGCCCATGAAGTCGAGAAAAAGGGCAACCCGGCCAAGCATTCCTGGGCGGACGGTACGTCCAGCTTCCAGGCGGGCCTGGAGATCGCCGAAATCCTCGCCGACCTCAAGCTCGACCAGGATTCCCTGGTGGCGGCGGTCATCTACCGCTCGGTGCGCGAGGGCAAGGTGACTCTGGCCGAGGTCAGCCAGCGCTTTGGCCCGGTGGTGTCCAAGCTGATCGACGGTGTGCTGCGCATGGCTGCGATCAGCGCCAGCCTCAGCCCGCGCCAATCGCTGGTACTGGGTTCGCAGGCGCAGGTCGAGAACCTGCGCAAGATGCTCGTGGCCATGGTCGACGACGTGCGCGTGGCGCTGATCAAGCTGGCCGAGCGTACCTGCGCGATCCGTGCGGTCAAGGCCGCCGACGACGAGAAACGCCTGCGTGTCGCGCGCGAGGTGTTCGACATCTATGCGCCGCTGGCGCACCGCCTGGGTATCGGCCACATCAAGTGGGAGCTGGAAGACCTGTCCTTCCGCTACCTAGAACCCGACCAGTACAAACAGATTGCCAAGCTGCTGCACGAGCGCCGGCTGGACCGCGAGCGCTTCATCAGCGAGGTGATGAACCAGCTGCAGAACGAGCTGCTGGCCACTGGCGTCAAGGCCGACATCAGCGGCCGGGCGAAACATATCTATTCGATCTGGCGCAAGATGCAGCGCAAAGGCCTGGAATTCAGCCAGATCTACGACGTGCGCGCGGTACGCGTGCTGGTGCCGGAAATCCGCGACTGCTACACCGCGCTGGGCATCGTGCACACCCTGTGGCGGCATATCCCCAAGGAGTTCGACGACTACATCGCCAACCCCAAGGAGAACGGCTATCGCTCGCTGCACACCGCGGTGATCGGCCCCGAGGGCAAGGTGCTGGAAGTGCAGATCCGTACCCACGGCATGCACGAGGAGGCCGAGCTTGGGGTTTGCGCCCACTGGCGCTACAAGGGCACCGACGTCAAGTCCAGTTCCAACCATTACGAAGAGAAGATCTCCTGGCTGCGCCAGGTGCTGGAGTGGCACGAAGAGCTGGGCGATATCGGTGGCCTGGCCGAGCAGCTGCGGGTCGACATCGAGCCGGACCGGGTCTACGTGTTCACCCCGGACGGCCACGCCATCGACTTGCCAAAGGGTGCCACGCCGCTGGACTTCGCCTACCGCGTGCACACCGAAATCGGCCACAACTGCCGCGGCGCCAAGATCAACGGGCGCATCGTGCCGCTCAACTACAGCCTGCAGACCGGCGAGCAGGTCGAGATCATCACCAGCAAGCACGGCAACCCCAGCCGTGACTGGTTGAACTCCAACCTGGGCTACGTCACCACCTCGCGGGCGCGGGCCAAGATCGTGCACTGGTTCAAGCTGCAGGCACGCGACCAGAACGTCGCTGCCGGCAAGACCTTGCTCGAACGCGAGCTCAGCCGCCTGGGCCTGCCGCAGGTGGATTTCGAGCGCCTGGCCGAGAAGACCAACGTCAAGACCGCCGAGGACATGTTCGCCTCGCTCGGTGCTGGCGACCTGCGCCTGGCGCACCTGGTCAACGCCGCCCAGCAGTTGCTGGAGCCCGAGCGCATCGAGCAGATCGAACTGGTACCGCGCAAGCCTACCGGGCCGCGTACCGGCAAGCGTGGCGACATCCAGATCCAGGGCGTCGGCAACCTGCTGACGCAGATGGCTGGCTGCTGCCAGCCGCTGCCGGGTGACGCCATCGTCGGCTACATCACCCAGGGCCGCGGCGTGAGCATCCACCGCCAGGACTGCGCCTCGGTGCTGCAGTTGGCGGGCAAGGAGCCGGAGCGCATGATCCAGGTCAGCTGGGGGCCGATCCCGGTGCAGACCTACCCGGTCGACATCGTCATCCGTGCCTACGATCGCCCGGGCTTGCTGCGCGATGTGTCGCAAGTGCTGCTGAACGAAAAGATCAACGTGCTGGCGGTGAACACCCGCTCGAACAAGGAAGACAACACCGCGCTGATGTCGCTGACCATCGAGATTCCAGGCCTGGATGCGCTGGGGCGCCTGCTGGGGCGCATCTCGCAGTTGCCGAACATCATCGAGACGCGGCGTAATCGTACCCCTTGAGACCGCGGTGCCTGCTTCGCGGGCTTGCCCGCTCCCACAGGCAAGATGCAGATTTCGAAACCTGCATGCATCCTGTGGGAGCGGGCAAGCCCGCGAAGAAGCCACCACCGAAGGACCTGCCTGAATGACCTACACCCTCGAAGACCTGCTGCACCTCATGGCCCGCCTGCGCGACCCGCAGTACGGCTGCCCGTGGGACCTGAAGCAGAACTACGCGAGCATCGTCCCGCACACCATCGAAGAGGCCTACGAGGTTGCTGACACCATCGAGCGTGGCGACTTCGAGCACCTGCAAGGTGAGCTGGGCGACCTGCTGTTCCAGGTGGTCTACTACAGCCAGCTGGCCCGCGAGGAAGGGCGTTTCGAGTTCGACGGCGTGGTCGACAGCATCACCCGCAAGCTCATTCGCCGTCACCCGCATGTATTCCCCACCGGTGAGCTGTACGCGCCGGTGGACACCCCCAGCCTGAGCGAGGCCCAGGTCAAGTCACGCTGGGAAGAAATCAAGGCTGAAGAGCGGGCGGAAAAGAGCCAGCCCGAACAGCTGTCGCTGCTCGACGACGTACCAGCGGCATTGCCGGCATTGTCGCGGGCAGCCAAACTGCAAAAGCGCGCGGCCACGGTCGGTTTCGACTGGCCTGCGGCATTGCCGGTGCTGGACAAGGTCCGCGAAGAGCTGGACGAAGTGCTGCAGGCCATGGCCGACGGCGATGCCGATGCGCTCGAGGATGAAATCGGCGACCTGCTGTTTGCCGCCGTCAACCTGGCCCGTCACCTCAAGCATGACCCGGAACACGCCCTGCGCCGTGCCAATCGCAAGTTCGAGCGGCGTTTCCGCTTCATCGAACAGGCATTGCGCGACAGTGGCCGACCCATCGAAGATTGTAACCTTGACGAACTGGATGCCCTTTGGGGTGAAGCCAAACGTCAGGAAAAGAACCTGCCCAGCTGCAGCTGAGCTGTTGCATAAGTGAGTGAACATTCATGAGCCTTTCCCTTCGCGACCAACTGCTCAAAGCCGGTCTGGTCAACCAGAAACAGGTTTCCCAGGCCAACAAGGCCGAGAAGAAACAGAAACGCCTGGAGCACAAAGGCCAGGTCGAGGTGGACGACAGCCAGCAGCGCTTGGCCAAGGAAGCCATGGCCGAGAAAGCCAAGCGTGACCAGGAACTGAACCGCCAGCAGCAGGAAAAAGCCGAGCAGAAGGCCCGCGCCGCGCAGATCAAGCAGTTGATCGAAGCGACTCGCCTGCCGAAGCTGAGCACCGAGGACTACTACAACTTCGTCGACGACAAGAAGGTCAAGCGCATTGCCGTCAATGCCTTGATGCGGACCAAGCTGAGCAATGGCGCGCTGGCCGTGGTGTCGTTTGCCGGCGGTTACGAGGTGATCCCTCGGGAGGCGGCGGTGAAGATCCAGGAGCGCGACCCCAACCGTATCCTGTTGCTGAATACCCATGTCGAGGAAGCGGACGAGGACGACCCGTACGCGGCCTACAAGATCCCTGATGATCTGATGTGGTAACCACGAAAAACCCCGCCTTGGCGGGGTTTTTCATTTGAAGATGGGTCATTGCGTGGCGCGCTGGTTTTCCAGGTTTTCCAGCTCTGTACGGTACTGGTGTGCTTCATGTTCGTTGTGGAACATCCCCACCAGCTGGCCCTGTTGGTGCACATCCCAGATCCGCACACCAGCGGCCAGGCCTTCGTGGGACATTTTCGATTCGTCGCGTTCGGTTACTTGGACTGTCATCGTTAAACTCCACTGCTTCAGTTGGCTGCGACACTGTGTCGCACAACCTCTTTATAGAATTTGTTAGCAGGCTAAGTAAATAAAACCGGCATGAAACAAGTTTCATGATCAGCCTTTGGGCCGGCAGGTGCGCTTTTGTAGGAGCGGCCTTGTGTCGCGATGGGGCGCGCAGCGGTCCCGGCAATCTTGCGTTGAGGCAAAGATCCTGGGGACGCTGCGCGCCCCATCGCGACACAAGGCCGCTCCTACAGGCGTCGGTGCAAGGCAGGCAGAAAAAAGCCCCGCACAAGGCGGGGCTTCGGGTGCTGCAGGCAGCGCTGGCTCAGTTGCCCTTCACCGGCTTGCCATCGACCGTGCCATCCTGCAGCACGATCACGTATTCCTTGCCATCGGTCTCGACCTGGCGCAGTTGCACCAGCAGGTAGTCCCAGTTCTTGGCGAACCAAAGCTCGGTGATGCGCTTGCTCTGGCTTGGGTCGCGCACGCGCTCGACCTTCACCGCATCGACCTGGCCGGTCTTGGTAGTGACCTTTTCGGTGCCCAGCACGCGGAAGTCGTAGGTGTCGATCTCGTCACCGTCGACCACCTGGTAGGTCATGCTCTTCTTGCCGGCGGCCACGTCATGCTGCAGGGCCAGTTGGTAGGACGACTTGTCCAGCACGCCACGGTTCAGCGGCAGGCTGATGGCATCGCCACGGTCGCTGCCGGTGACCTTCTTGCTGTTCCAGTCGAAGGTCAGGTCGACCTTCTTGGCCTTGCCCAGGCCGCCACGCTCGAAGTGATACTTCTGCGGCAGCAGCGTGTCGTTGTCCAGGCGCAGGGTGCTTTGCTCGGTCAGGCTGGCGATCATCATGGAAGCCTTGAAGTTAAGGTCCCAGGTACCGTTGGCATTCTTGACCAGGCTGCGCTCGGCGGTGCCGCTCATGGGCAGTTGCTTCCAGTCTGCGGTGTAGCTGGCCGAGAAAGGCTTCAGATCAGCTGCCTGGAGGGGCAGGGCGAGCACGGCGAGAGCCAAGAGCAGGGCGCGACGCATAAATTCTCCTAGGATCGAATCAAGTGACCGCTGGCCGCCAGGGGCTGGCCATCCAGTAATGCACCCAGTTCGCCAAGGCGCAAGCGCCCTTCGGCGAACCAGCGCACCGCCAGCGGGTAGATCAGGTGTTCCTGGCGGTGTACCCGCTGGGCCAGGCTTTCGACGGTGTCGTCAGACGCCACCGGTACCACAGCCTGTACGACCAGTGGGCCGCCATCGAGTTCCTCAGTCACGAAGTGTACGCTGCAGCCATGCTCGGCGTCGCCTGCCTCCAGCGCCCGGCGGTGGGTATGCAGGCCCTTGTACTTGGGCAGCAGCGACGGGTGGATGTTGAGCAGGCGGCCCTGGTAGTGGCGCACGAAGTCGCCACTGAGGATGCGCATGAAACCGGCCAGCACCACCAGGTCCGGGGCGAAAGCGTCGATGCGCGCCATCAGCGCGGCATCGAAGGCTTCACGGCCGTCGAACTGGGTGTGCTCGAGCACGACGCTGTCGATGCCGGCCGCCGCGGCGCGTTGCAGGCCGTAGGCATCGGCGCGGTTGGAAACCACCGCACGGATGCGCACCGGGCTGTCCTGGCCTTGGCAGCTGTCGATCAGGGCTTGCAGGTTGCTGCCGGAGCCCGACAGCAGTACCACTACATTGCAGGTCTTGCTTGGCATCAGTGTGCCTTGAGGTTCTGCAGCTCGACCTGGGCAGCGCCCTCGGCGGCTTCGGCGATGTGGCCGATCACCCATGGCTGCTCGCCAGCGGCGCGCAGTTCGTTCAGGGCAGCTTCTACCTGATCCTGGGCCACGCAGATGACCATGCCGACGCCGCAGTTCAGCACGCGGTGCATTTCATGCTCGTCGACGTTGCCTTTTTCCTGCAGGAAATCGAACACCGCCGGGCGCTGCCAGCTGGCCACGTCGATGACCGCCTGGGCGTTGGCCGGCAGTACGCGCGGGATGTTGTCCAGCAGGCCACCACCGGTGATGTGGGCCATGGCCTTGACCGCGCCGGTGTTCTTGATCAGTTGCAGCAGCGGCTTGACGTAGATGCGGGTCGGCGCCATCAGCAGGTCGGTCAGTGGCTTGCCGTCGAGCTGGGTGTTCTCGATGTCGGTGGCGGACACTTCGAGGATCTTGCGGATCAGCGAGTAGCCGTTGGAGTGCGGGCCCGAGGACGGCAGGGCGATCAGTGCGTCGCCGGTGGCAACCTTGGAGCCGTCGATGATCTCGGCCTTTTCCACCACGCCGACGCAGAAGCCGGCCAGGTCGTAGTCTTCGCCTTCGTACATGCCAGGCATTTCGGCGGTTTCACCACCGACCAGCGAGCAGCCGGCCAGTTCGCAACCGGCACCGATGCCGGTGACCACGGTGGCGGCTACGTCGACGTTAAGTTTGCCGGTGGCATAGTAGTCGAGGAAGAACAGCGGCTCGGCGCCGCACACTACCAGGTCGTTGACGCACATGGCGACCAGGTCCTGGCCGATGCTGTCGTGCTTGTTCAGGTTCAGTGCCAGGCGCAGCTTGGTGCCGACGCCGTCGGTGCCGGAGACCAGCACCGGCTGCTTGTAGCCGGCCGGGATCTCGCAGAGGGCGCCGAAGCCGCCCAGGCCACCCATGACTTCAGGGCGTGCGGTGCGTTTTGCCACGCCCTTGATGCGTTCGACCAGTGCTTCGCCGGCGTCGATGTCTACACCGGCGTCCTTGTAGCTCAGGGAGGGTTGCTTGCTCATTGATCCAGGCCTTTAGGAGGGAGGGATTCTTAAAAACGACCATGACGGCCAAGGCCGGCTGGTAAGCGGCGGCTGCCTGAAACGTCAGTGGTCTGTGAAGGCGCGCGATTTTATCAGGGTTGCCGGGCAGCGGCCATCCTCAGGCCGACGGGCAGGTGCCGAAAGCATTAAAAAAACATCCTTTCACGGGCCGCGACTGGTTGCCGCGCGGGTGGCTGTATAAGGTATAGGAAAGGTGGCAGGCAGAAATGCCCGGTGCCACGGAGCATTTCTTGCCCGTGGCGGTCACAGCCTGCAGGCAGCGCTCCGTCGCTCCATGTGTTCTGGACAGGAATCCTCCATGCGTCTCTTCAATATTCTGGCAGTCGGTTGCCTGGCCCTGATCTCGGCCACTGCCCAGGCTGAAAGTGTCTCCGGCCTGTACCAGGTGCGCGAACCGGTATCCGGGCAGGGCGCCGAAGCCCGTGCCGCGGCTACCATCCAGGCCCTCGATACCCTGGTAACGCGCCTGACCGGCGACCCCAAGGCAGCGCAAAGCCCGGCATTGGCCGGGCTGCGCAAGGACCCGCAGCAAATCATCAACCAGGTCGCCAGCGAAGCCGGGCCACCCGAGTCGGTGCTGGTCGAGTTCGACCCTGGCAGTACCGAACGGGCCTTGCGCAAGGCCGGCCTGGCCTTGTGGGGCAGCAACCGCCCCTCGATCCTCGGCTGGTGGCTGAACGACAGTGCGGAAGGCAGCAACCTGGTCGGTGACGGCCAGGCCAGCGCCCAACCCCTGCGCCGCGCCGCGCAGCACCGTGGCCTGCCGTTGCGCCTGCCTCTGGCCGACCTGCAGGAGCAACTGGTGGCCAATGCCGAGCAGATCGAAGGCAGTGACCCTGCGGCGCTGCGCGAAGCCTCAGGGCGCTACGGCGCCGATGCCTTGCTGGCGGTGCATGCCCGGGAAGCCGACGGCAAGTGGCAGGGCAAATGGCAGCTGTGGCTGGGCGACCAGCGTGAACAAGGCACTGCCGAAGGTGCCGACCCGGCAGCACTGGCCGATGCCGTGATGCTGGCGCTCAGCAGTCGCCTGGCGCCGCGCTACGTCACCCGCCCGGGCGCCAGCAGCCAGTTGCAGGTGCAAGTGCAGGGGATGAACCTGCAGCGCTACGCAGAGCTTGCCCGCGTGCTCGAACCCTTTGGCCCGCGCCTGCAGATGGCCGAAGGCAGCACCCTGACCTACGGCGTGACCGCCAACCGCGAACAGCTGCGCGCCCAGCTTGGCCTGGCCAAGCTGCAGGAAGTACCGGTAGAGCAGGCGCCTGCTGTGCAGCCCCCTCCAGCTCCGGCAGACGCTGCCGGCGCTGGGCAACCAGTGCCGGCCCAGCCAGCACCCAAGCCGTTCGACGGTTTGCGTTTTCGCTGGTAAGGGGAGCACACCGTGACCGACGTACGTCGTTGGATCTGGCTGGGCGTTGCCCTGCTGGTCGCCGTGCTGCTTTACAGCCTGCACAATATTCTTACCCCGTTCCTGGTCGGCATCCTGCTGGCCTACCTGGCCGACCCGCTGGTCGACCGCCTGGAGCGCCTGGGGCTGTCGCGCACCTGGGGCGTGGTGGTGGTTTTCGGCCTGTTTACCTTGCTGTTGCTGGCCTTGCTGCTGGTATTGGTGCCGCTGCTGGCCAAGCAGCTGGTGCGCCTGTACGAACTGGCGCCGCAGATGCTCGACTGGCTCGAGCACGTGGCGCTGCCCTGGGTGCAGAGCCGCCTGGGCCTGGCTGACGGCTTCTGGAAGTTCGACAAGATCAAGGCCGCCATCGGCACGCACATGGGCCAGACCACCGATATCGTCGGCGTGCTGCTGTCCCATGCCACCGCATCGAGCCTGGCGCTGATGGCCTGGCTGGCCAACATGGTGCTGATCCCGGTGGTGGGTTTCTATCTGTTGCGTGACTGGGACCTGATGATGGCCAAGCTGCGTGGCCTGTTGCCGCGCCAGCGTGAGCCGCAAGTGATGGGCCTGGCGGGCGAATGCCATGAAGTGCTGGGGGCGTTCGTGCGCGGGCAATTGATGGTGATGGTGGCCCTGGGCATCATCTATTCGGCCGGGCTGATGCTGGTGGGGCTGGAACTGGGGCTGCTGATCGGCATGCTCGCCGGGCTGGCTGCCATCGTGCCGTACATGGGCTTCATCATCGGCATCGGCGCGGCCTTGGTGGCTGGCCTGTTCCAGTTCGGCGGCGACCTGTACCCGATGCTGGGGATCGTCGCGGTGTTCATGGTCGGGCAGGCGCTGGAAGGCATGGTGCTGACCCCGCTGCTGGTCGGCGACCGTATCGGCCTGCACCCGGTGGCGGTGATCTTCGCGATCCTGGCCGGCGGTGAGCTGTTCGGCTTTACCGGGGTGTTGCTGGCGCTGCCGGTGGCGGCGGTGATCATGGTGCTGCTGCGGCATGTACATGACCTGTACAAGGAATCGGACATGTATGCCGGGGATATCGACCCGGAGTTGTGATCCCGGGGCCGCCTTGATGCCGGCCAGTTAAGAAATTGGGGCCGCGTTGCGGCCCTTCGCGGGCTTGCCCGCTCCCACAGGTGTGTCGCTGAGGCCATGATTTACGCGCCCCTGTGGGAGCGGGCAAGCCCGCGAAGGGCTGCAAAGCAGCCCCAAAACAGCAAAAAAAACCGCAACTCGTTGATTTTACTTGTGCTATCCGCTGCCGCGATTGTGCGCCCCGCGCTGCGGGTATAGACTTTGCACATTGTTCACCAAAGGCCCCCTGCGGTCCTGTCGACCGCCCGCGAGCATGAAACCACCGATCCAGTTGCCCCTGGGTGTGCGCCTGCGCGATGACGCCACCTTCATCAACTACTATCCGGGCGCCAATGCCGCGGCATTGGGCTACGTCGAGCGGCTATGCGAAGCCGACGCCGGCTGGACCGAGAGCCTTATCTACCTGTGGGGCAAGCAAGGTGTTGGCCGTACCCACCTGCTACAGGCCGCCACCCACCGCTTCCAGCAACGCGGCGAGCCAGCCGTCTACCTGCCACTGGCGCAATTGCTCGATCGTGGCGTAGGGCTGCTCGACTACCTGGCCCAGTACGAACTGGTGTGCATCGACGACCTGCACGTGATCGCCGGCAAGGCTGACTGGGAAGAGGCCATGTTCCACCTGTTCAACCGCCTGCGTGACAGCGGCCGGCGCCTGCTGCTGGCTGCCTCGGCGTCGCCGCGCGAACTGCCGATCAAGCTGCCCGACCTGAAGTCGCGGCTGACCCTGGCCCTGGTGTTCCAGATGCGTGGCCTGTCCGACGAAGACAAGCTGCGTGCCCTGCAACTGCGTGCTTCGCGCCGTGGCCTGCACCTTACCGACGAAGTCGGTCACTTCATCCTCACCCGCGGCGCACGCAGCATGAGTGCGTTGTTCGACCTGCTCGAACGTCTCGACCAGGCCTCGTTGCAGGCACAACGCAAGCTCACCATCCCGTTCCTCAAGGAAACCCTGGGTTGGTAACCCCGAAAACGCTGGGCCAGAGCGGCAAAACAAAAAAGTCACATCTTTTTCGATAAAATTTGCAAATGGCCATGATAGAGGGCATAGTTTCACCCTTCTAAAGGATTACAGACACGGTCGTGCCCATGCTGAAGCGCTTCGCACCCCTCGTGCCACTCGCACTCGTGACCCTGCTTTTTGGCTGCGCGGCCCAAGGCCCAGCTTCTCATTCAGAGCCGCAGCCCCAGGATCACTCCCCGATCGCCGCACAATCGGCGTTCAAGGCCAAAGCCTCGTCCTCGTCGGTATTCGGCGAGCCGGAAGAGCTGGCCACCGAAGATGACCTGGAGGCTTTCTCCAGCAGCAAGCCTTACCAGTTGCCAGCTCTGGCTGACAGCATTCTCGAGCGCGGCATGTCGCTGATCGGCACCCGCTACCGCTTCGGTGGTACCTCGGAGAAGTCCGGCTTCGACTGCAGTGGTTTCATCGGCTACCTGTTCCGCGAAGAGGCGGGCGTTACCCTGCCGCGTTCCACGCGTGAAATGATCAACGTCGATGCCCCGAAAGTGGCCCGCAACAAGCTCAAGCCAGGTGACCTGCTGTTCTTCAGCACCAATGGTCGCGGCCGCGTGAGCCATGCCGGCATCTACCTGGGTGACAACCAGTTCATCCACTCCAGCAGCCGCCGCAGTGGTGGCGTGCGCATCGACAGCCTCGGTGACCGCTACTGGAGCAAGACCTTCATCGAAGCCAAGCGTGCCTTGGCCATGGCGCCGACCACCAATATCGCGCGCAACTGATAGCAAAATGATATATCCTGCCGCGGCGGCGATGCTTTGAAAAAAGCTCGCCGCCGTGCGCATTTATAGAAAGCGTCTAATCTAAATTCTCAATTCTTTTCGGCTGCGGCCCAGCGGACTCAGACAGGATGTTCTGGCCATGGTAAAGATGGCGCGCTTCGCATTTCTCTCCTTGGCAGCCTTGCTTGCTGCCTGCTCCAGCCGTGCGCCTGCGCCGGCCCCTGTGGTACAGCCGCAGGTAACCTATAGCCAGGCCAGCCCTTCGCCGATTGCCGATGACGTGCTGATGCGTGCTATCGGCCTGGTGGGCACGCCTTATCGCTGGGGCGGCAACACACCGGACTCCGGTTTCGATTGCAGTGGTCTGATCAAGTACGTCTACCGTGATGCTGCCGGCATCAGCCTGCCGCGTTCGACGCGTGAGATGATCGTCATGCGCGCGCCAACCGTGGATGCCAAGTCGCTGCAGTCCGGTGACCTGGTGTTCTTCGCCACCAGTGGCGGCTCGCAGGTCAGCCATGCTGGCATTTATGTCGGGGAAGGGCGCTTCGTGCATGCACCTTCCAGCGGTGGCACGGTGCGCCTGGACTACCTGTCCAACAGCTACTGGGCCAAGGCTTACCTGCAGGCCAAACGCGTCATTCCGCAAGGGCATCTGGCGCAGAACCCCTGAGGACAGGCGGGGCTTTGCTCACCCGCCAGACCACATTGCCGACATCATCGGCTACCAGCACGCCGCCACGCCCGTCGGTGATCACGCCGACCGGGCGCCCTTGGGCCTTGCCATGCTCATCCAGAAAACCGGTAAGCAGGTCCACAGGCTTGCCCGAAGGTTTTCCTGAAGGGTCGAACGGCACGAAAATCACCTTGTAGCCACTGTGCGGCTTGCGGTTCCACGACCCGTGCTGGCCCACGAATGCCCCTTCTTCGAAGGGCGGTGGTAGCCCATTCGGTTGGGCGAATGCCAGCCCCAGCGATGCCGTGTGTGGGCCCACGGCGTAGTCGGGCACTAGCGCCTGGGCTACTTTTTCAGGCGCTGGCGGTTGCACGCGCTCGTCCACGTGGCGGCCGTAGTAGCTGTAGGGCCAACCATAGAAACCGCCGTCCTTCACGGAAGTGATGTAGTCCGGTACCAGATCGCTACCGATCTCGTCACGCTCGTTGACTGCCGTCCACAACGCGCCGCTGTGCGGCTCCCAGGCCAGGCCGTTAGGGTTGCGCAGGCCGGTGGCGAACAGGCGGTGCTGGCCGCTGGCGGGGTCCACTTCCCAGATCGCGGCGCGTCCCTGTTCCTTGTCCATACCGTTTTCGCTTACGTTGCTGTTGGAGCCGACCGTCACGAAAAGCTTCTTGCCATCGGGGCTGGCGATGACGTTCTTGGTCCAGTGGTGGTTGAGCGGCCCGCCTGGCAACTCGACTACCGGCTGGCCTTCATTGCGAATTTGCATGGCTCCGGGCTCGTAGTGAAAGCGCAGCAGCCTGTCGGTGTTGGCGACGTAGAGGTCCTTGCCGACCAGGGCCATGCCGAACGGTGAGTTGAGCTCTTCGATGAAGGTCGTGCGGATTTCAGCCACGCCGTCGTGGTCGGCATCCCGTAGCAGGGTAATGCGGTTGGCGCTGGGCACGCCTGCACCTGCCCGCTTCATCACCTTCTTCATGACCCAACCGCGCAGGCCCTTGCCATCTTCGGGTTTGGGCGGGGCATTGGTTTCAGCTACCAGCACGTCGCCGTTGGGCAGCAGGTATAGCCAGCGAGGGTGGTCGAGTCCGCTGGCGAACGCTTTCACCTGAGTGCCTGGTGCTGCTTCGGGCTTGGCGTCCTTGGGCCAGCCCACTGCCGGGGCGATATTCACGGTGGGGAGGGTGGTCTTGACCGGAGCAGGCAGCTGGGGGGTTGGGCCACTGCCGTCGAGTACATTCAGCAGGGCGGTTTCGCCGCAGGCAGTCAGGCTGGCGGCCAATAGCCAAGGCATCAGGTGTTTCATGGGCGGCATCCTCCGTAAGAAGGCCTATGGAACTGAGAGGTCGGCGACGTTCGCCGGGTTCCCGGGAACCATCCAACTGCCGTTGCCGTTGCCGTTGCCGTTGCTTTTGCTTTTGCTTTTGCTTCTAAGCGCGCGATAGTTCAGGCGCCGCCGATTGCGACTTCAGGAGGCCGAGCGAAGGGACTGCGGAGGGAGGTGACGGGCATGGATGCCCGTCAAGCGCTGAGGCCCCATGGATGGGGCCTGCAGCGCGTACTCCCGGGAGCAGGCCCGTAGCGAGGGAACCCCGGAGCGAAGCGTAGGGGCCGGATGATAGGAGCCAGCGTTTTTTGGTTACTTTTTGTCGCGTTTGACAAAAAGTGACCCGCCGTAAGGGCGGAAAGGTGATTAAGCGCCACCTTCGAAAATGAATGTTGACCTTGTTGTTGATGCCCACGCTTGAAAGCGAAGAGCGAAGAGCGAAGAGCG